>JALZHR010000106.1 GCA_030860665.1 Acidobacteriota bacterium | reverse complement strand
CCGCCGCCGCTGCCGCCGCGCCCGCGCTTCCGGAGCCTTTCGTTCCCGACGCGCCTCTGCCCGCTTTACCGGCGCTGCCGCCCGAGCTTGCGGCTTTGGATTTCGCCGCAGAACCTTTGCTGCCGCTGCCGCTTCCGCCGCCGCTCGAACCTGCGCCTTTGGATTTCGAGCCGGAGCTTTTTCCGCCGCCGCTGCTGGCTGTGCCGCCGCTTCCGCCGCCTGATTCACCGCCGCCGCCACTACTGCCGCCTTCCAACATTCCGCCGACGGCTTCGGCGACCACGCCCAGAACTCCGGCTGCCGCGCCTTTCGCCGCGCCCGTCAGCAGCTCCTCGCCGGCGTCTTTAACCACATCCAGGATGCTTTCCGATGCACTCTTTTTAGAAGATTTCTTTTCGCTGCTTTTACCGCCCTTCGATTTCGTCGAAGACGATTTGGCAGCCGTCGATTTTTGACTGTCTTTTTTGGCTGGCATAAAATATCTCCCTTCGTTAAATGATTGTAAAGCTTGTGTTTCACTAATAACTTTAGCATTGCGTTTTAAAAAAGGAAACAATTTTTTTAATTACGGTTATACTTATCGTTCTGAGTAAAGCTTTTATGAGAACTGATGTGATTATCGTCGGCGCGGGACCGACCGGGCTGGCGCTGGCTGCGCAATTTATCAGATACGGCGTCGATTTCGTGATTCTGGATAAAAAACAGGCGACCACGCCGTATTCAAAGGCAATCGGCGTGCAGGCTCGGACGCTGGAAATTTACGAGCAAATCGACCTGGCGCAAAGTTTGATTGCCGAAGGCGCGATTGCGCAGAAAGCGCGGCTGATTGTCGGCGGCGAGACGCGCGGCGAAATCGAGTTCGGCGAAATCGGCGCGGGACTCAGCCCGTATCCGTTCGTCCTGCTGGTCGAGCAGGGAAGGCACGAAAAGATTTTATACGATTTTATCAAATCGCGCGGCGCGGACGTCCGCTGGCAGACGGAGCTGGAAAGCTTTTCGCAGGACGAAACCGGCGGCGGAGGCGTCACGGCGAAAGTCAAAACGGCGGGCGGCGAAACCGGGATTATCGAGGCGAAATACCTGGTCGGCTGCGACGGCGCGAAAAGTCCCGTTCGTCATTCGCTCGGGCTGACGTTTGAAGGCAGCACGATGGAGCGGATGTTTTATGTCGCCGACGTCGAGATTGACTGGCATCTGGCGCACGATGCGCTCCAGATTTTTTTGATGAAAAACAACCTGCTCGCGTTTTTTCCGATGGTCGGCAGCGACCGGCATTTTCGCATCGTCGGCACTTTTCCCGAAGAATTCGCCAAAGACGAAGGCGAGGTTTTGTATGAGGAAATAGAAGAACAAATCAAAAAAGACGCCGAGCTAAACCTTGACATTACAAAGGTAAACTGGTTTTCGACCTACAAGGTGCACACGCGCCACGTCAATAAATTTTTCTCCGGCGGATGCTTTCTCGCGGGCGACGCGGCGCACATTCACACGCCCGCCGGAGCGCAGGGAATGAACACGGGCATTCAGGACGGCTACAATCTTGCCTGGAAACTGGCGCTCGTTCTGCGCGGTCGGGCGAGCGAAAAAATTCTGGAAACCTACAATCAGGAACGGCTCGAAAACGCGGAAAATCTGTTGAAAACGACCGATCGCTTTTTTAATCTCGTCGCCAGCCCGGACGCTTTTCTCGCTTATTTCCGCACGCACGTTTTTCCGTATATCGCGGGCGCGGCGTTTACGCTCGACGCGGTCAAGAAATTCTTTTTCCCGCGCATCTCGCAAATCGGAATCAATTACCTGAGCAGCCCGATAAGCGAAACGAACGGAAATTTTGCGGTCAAAGCGGGCGAGCGGATGCCGTATTTCGAGATTGTCGGGGCGAGCATCTACGAGCGTCTGCGCGAGCCGAAATTTCATCTTCTGACCTTTTTCGACGGCGTCAACGCCGCGCCCGAAATGCCCGCGAAATTCAAAGACGATTACGCCGATTCAGTGGACTTTCACGCGCTGCCTTTGTATCCGAAAATCGCGGAAATCTTCGGCGCGGCTGAGACTTTCAGCCTGCTGCTCAGACCGGACAATTACATCGGGATGATTTCCGCGCGGGCGACGCCGGAAACTATAGAAAATTATCTGAAACGAATTTTAAATCCGGATATACAAGACTGAAAAATAAGAAAAACGCGCGAAAAGAAGCCGGTGACATTTACCGGCTTCTTTCGTTCTCTGAAAGGTAAACGGCTTTCCGGCAGGGAAATTCGCGACGCAAAAAAAATAATTTTTCGATTTTTACGCAAAAAAACTTTTATGATATAGTCTCAGAACTATGAAAATACTTGTCCGCATCCGCTAACACATTCCGCAAATTTTCCCGATTTGCTTCGTCCGTCTAAATTCCGGGCGAACAAATCTCGCTTCGGTTCGTTTCATCAATACAATAAAGGGTTTTTATATGCTACATAGTACGGAAAACTCCGTCTTACAGCAGGCGGAGAATAATTCATTCAGGTCAATTCTGCGCGAAGCCGTTTTCGGCTCGCAGCGCGATTTTACTACGGGTTCCATCGGGCAGGCGGTTTTTATTTTGTCGGTTCCGATGATTATGGAGATGCTCGGCGAAAGCCTGTTTGCGCTGGTCGATATTTTCTTCGTCGCCAGATTGGGCGCGGACGCGGTGGCGACCGTCATTCTGACCGAGTCGATGATGGCTCTGATTTACGCCGTCGCCATCGGTCTGAGTATCGGGGCGACGGCGACCGTCGCGCGGCGCGTAGGCGAAAAGGACACGGAAGGCGCGGCGAAAGCGGCGGCGCACGTGATTTATCTGGGCGTCATCGTCTCTTTGATAATGAGCGCCGTCGGCATCATTTTCGCGCCGACTTTTCTGACGCTTCTGGGCGCGGAGCCGCAGGTCGTCGAGATGGGAACGCCGTTTATGCGCATTATGCTCGGCGGCAATGCGGTCGTCGTTTTTCTGTTTCTGCTCAACGCGATTTTTCGCGGCGCGGGCGACGCGGCGATTGCGATGCGCGTTTTGTGGCTGGCAAATCTGCTGAACATGATTCTCGCGCCGTGTTTCATCTTCGGCGCCGGGTTTTTCCCCGAACTGGGCGTGACGGGCGCGGCGGTCGGCACGACTATCGGGCGCGGCTGCGGCGTCTTGTTCGCGGTGTGGTTTCTGTTTCGTCCGGGCGGGCGCATTCACGTTCACCGCGAAAGCTGGCGGCTCGACTTCGGGCTTTTGTGGCGCATCACCGGGCTGTCTTCGACCGCCGTCCTGCAGTTTCTGATTGGCACGGCGAGCTGGAGCGCGCTGGTGCGCGTCGTCGCCGGATTCGGCAGCGAAGCGATTGCCGGATACGGCATCGCCCTGCGCGTCGTGATGTTCGCTCTGCTGCCGTCGGTCGGTTTGAGCAACGCGGCGGCGACGCTGGTCGGGCAGAATCTGGGTGCGGGCAAACCCGAGCGAGCCGAAAAATCGGTCTGGAAAGCCGCGTATATCAACGCCGCGTTTCTCGGCGCGGTCGGCTTGCTTTTCCTGATTTTCGCGCGCCCGATAGTCGGCGTTTTCTCGACCGATGCGACCGTCCTGGCTTACGGTACGGACGCTTTGCGGATTATCGCTTACGGCTTCGTTTTCTACGGTTTCGGGATGGTTCTGGAAACCGCCTTTAACGGCGCGGGAGACGCGTGGACGCCGACTTATCTGAATCTGTTTATCTTCTGGATATTCGAGATTCCGCTCGCCTACGTTCTGGCGTATCGTTTCGGCTTCGGCGCGGACGGCGTTTTCTGGGCGATTACGATTGCCTTCTCGCTTCTGGCAATCGTTTCCGCAATCCTTTTCAATCGCGGAAAATGGAAGCTGAAAACGGTGTGATATAAATGCAAAACGCAAAATGCAAAATGCAAAATATTAGGAAGAAGATTTCAAAATTAAATTAATCCTTCCATTTTGCACTTTGCATTTTGCGTTTTGCATTTTCTACGTTTTGCGTTAATCAGCCTTTAGTTTTCGCGCAATCGTCTTTGCCGTCCAGCAGATGGAGAGCCATTGCAGGGCGACGAAAAACAGGAGGAAAATAAACGACAAATATCGCAGCGTGAGCCAATCCGTTTCCGGAAAAAGAAAATGTATCAGCTTGTGCGGAACGAAGGAAAGAACTATCGCCGGAGCGTTTACGCTGAGCATTATTTTATCGAAATTGCTTAGCTGAAAAAAAGCGCTTGAAAAATCGCTCGACGCAAAATAACAAAGATTAAGCGTCGCCAGCACGATTCCCGGGCGGTTGGTCAATAAACTTTTCGCAAAATTCACAAGTTTTTCCATTTTCTTTACCTCGACTGACAGATTTGATATTTTTTACACAACGGCTGATGAGATTTGTTGCAGAAAAAATGTCGCTCGTAATCGATTTTCCAAATCCGCGTTTTAGTGAAGACCTCGAAGGCGTAATTTGCGTCAGCGAAACTGATTATCTCAATCCCGAAAATCTGCTTTACGCCTACCGGCAGGGGATTTTTCCGTGGATGGTCGAAGATTACCCGTATGTGCCGTGGTTTTGCCCGCCGGAGCGCGCGATTCTGGAATTCGACGAGCTGCACATACCGCGCAGCCTGCGCAAGGCGCGCGAGCGGTCGGATTTTACTTTTACGATTGATAAAAATTTCCGGCAGGTGATTATGAGCTGCGCGCGCATACGCCGGAAAGGGCAATACGGAACGTGGATTACGCAGGAAGTTTTCGCCAGCTATATGGAGCTTCACCGCCTCGGACGCGTTCACAGCGTCGAGGTCTGGGACGCCGCCGGAAATCTGGTCGGCGGTCTTTACGGCGTTGACGCGGGCGGCGTTTTCTGCGGCGAAAGTATGTTTCACCGCGCGCCGAACGCTTCAAAGCTGGCGCTGCTTTATCTGGTTGACCATCTGCGCGCGCGCGGCGCGACCTGGCTCGACGTGCAGGTGATGACGCCCCATATGAAAATTCTCGGCGCGAAAGAAATCGACCGCGCCGATTTTCTGGACAAATTGCAAAAGACTCTGGCGGAAAACCTGAAGCTTTTTGAGGATAAAAACGAAATTATCAACTAAAAGCCCGATTCTAAATTCTGAATTATCCGGCAAAATATAATTCGGGGTAACTCATCATTTAAAATTTACCATCGACGCGGCGATTTTTCCGGCTCTTTTCTTATCCGAGCGTGAACCTGATGAAAGGAAATTTTCTAATCTACGGCGCAAACGGCTACACGGGCGAGCTTGTTTTGCGCTACGCCGCCGAGCGCGGTCTGAAACCGGTAATCGCTGGCAGAAACGCGGAAAAAATCGAGAATCTGGCGCGCAGGTTCGAGGTGGATTTTCGCGTTTTTTCGCTGGAAGATGCGTCGAAGCTGGACGCGGCTTTGAGCGAAGTCGATTTCGTGATTCACTGCGCCGGACCTTTTTCGCTGACCGCGAAACAGATGGTCGAAGCGTGTCTCAGAACCGGAAAACATTACACCGACATTACGGGCGAAATCGCCGTTTTTGAAGCGCTGGCACGGCTCGACCGGCGGGCGCGGGAAGCGGGAATTATGATTATGCCCGGCGTCGGCTTCGACGTCGTCCCGTCGGATTGTCTGGCGCGGCATCTGAAAAATCGTCTGCCGTCGGCGACGCACCTGACGCTGGCGTTTTACGGTCTGGGCAAAATCTCGCACGGCACGCGGGCGACGATGACGATGAACGCCGGACAGGGCGGCGCGGTTCGCCGCGACGGCGAAATCACGCGCGTTCCGGCAGGCTGGAAATCGCGCGAAATCAACTTCGGCGAAGTTAAAAAAACCGGCGTCACGATTCCGTGGGGCGACGTCTCGACGGCGTTTTATTCGACCGGAATCCCGAATATCGAAGTCTACACAATCGTGCCGGAACCGGCTCGGCAGATGTTAAAACTGAGTCGTTATCTCGGCTGGCTTTTAAAGATGAAACCCGTGCAAAGCTTTCTGCAAAAACAAATTCCGCCCGGCGGACCGAGCGACGAGCAGCGAGCACGGGGCAGAACGCTGCTCTGGGGCGAGGCGAGCGACGGCGAAGGAAATCGCGTCGCGTCGCGCCTGACCGCGCCGGAAGGCTACACGACGACCGTTCTGACCGCTCTGAAAATCGCCGAAAAAATTCTCGCCGGAAATTTCTGCAACGGTTTTCAAACTCCCGCCAAATGCTACGGCGCGGATTTAATTCTGGAAATCGAAGAAACCAAAAGAACTGATAACTGATAACTGATAACTGATAGTGAAAAGAAACTGGTAACTGCTATTGAAAAGAAAAAACTATCAGTTATCAGTTATCAGTTCTTCTCAGTTATTCATTGATGTTGTCCAATCCGACGAATTTCCAGCCGGATTTGGTCAGCTCGAAGGCGTAGACGATTGGCTCGCCGCCGTCGCCGGTTTTATCGTTTTTAAAGCCGCAGTTGACTTCGTATCTTCTTGCCGAAACTTTCTGCGGCGAAGCATTTTGAAAACATTTGGCGGCGTCGGCTTCGCCGTCGAAAATCAGGTTGTAGCGGCGCAGAAAATCGGCTCTCGTGCGCACGCTTTTTTGAAAAGCGGGCATCGAAACCGGAAAACGCGACAGATTTGCCGCCGCGTTCTTGTCTTTTCTCGCGACGGCTGATTTGAATTTCGTCCAGAAAGCTTTAAAAGCGGCGTCCTGACGTTTTAAGCTAGCTCCGCTGCCGAAAGCGTTTACGACAAAACAGCAAACCAGAACAGCGGCGGCGAAAAAGAATTTGGTTTTTCTCATATTTACCTTCCCAGTGGCAAAGACTTATAATGCTTTCAGACGCATTCTACCTGACATTTTGCTTTGACGAGATTTATGAACCGACGAAATTTTTTAGGGCGGATAAGCGCCGCCGGCGCTGCGGCTATGTTGACCTTCGGCGGCTTCACGCGCCGCGCCGAAGTTTTAGCCGAAACGAAAAACTTTTCTTCCCTGCGCGCTTCAGGCTACGGCGAGCTTGTCCCGACGGCGGCTAAAAATACGGGCGAAACTTATCTGGCTCTGCCCAAAGGCTTTGAATACAACGTTATTGGCAAGGTCGGAAGCGTGATGGCGGACAATAACAAAACGCCGCGCGCGCACGACGGGATGGCGGCTTTTAACGTCGGCGGCGAACTGCGCATCGTTCGCAATCACGAGGTGACGAACGGGCGCGCGCCGCAGGCGGGCGCGGCAATCGGCGCGAATCCGTATGACGAAACGGTCGCGGGCGGCACGACGACGCTCGTCATTAATCCGAAAACGCGCGAGATTACGCGCGATTTCGTCAGCCTGAGCGGAACGCTGATTAACTGCGCGGGCGGCAGAACGCCGTGGGGGAGCTGGATTTCGTGCGAGGAAACCACGCTCGGACAAACCGTCAGAATCAGTCCGAAAGGCGTGAAATGGGGCGGCTACCCGAAACCGCACGGCTACTGCTTCGAGGTTTTTGCGTCGGCAAATTCCAGCCTGACGCCCGTGCCTTTAAAGGCGATGGGACGTTTCATACACGAAGCCGTCGCCGTCGATAAAAAATCCGGCATCGTTTATCTGACCGAAGATTACAACCCGTGCGGATTTTATCGTTTTCTGCCGAAGCGCAATAAACGACTAGCCGAAGGCGGAACGCTGCAAATGCTGAAAGTAAAGGACAAAAACAATTTCGACACGCGCAGCGGGCATAAAGCGGGAATGACGTGGACGGCAAACTGGGTGACGATTGACAATCCCGACCCGGCGGAAGCGGACGTTGACGATTTGGCGGTTTACAAACAGGGAAAAGAGAAAGGCGGTGCGATTTTCGCGCGGCTCGAAGGCTGTTACGCCGACCCGCAGGGCGGAAAAATTTATTTTACCTCGACCAGCGGCGGCGACAATAAAGGCGGTCAGGTCTGGATGTATGAAGCGACCGGCAGGGACGAAGGACGGCTGACCCTGGTTTTTGAATCGCCGAGCCGCGACATTCTGGATATGCCCGACAATATCTGCTTCAAGCCGAAAAGCGAGCTGCTTTTTATCTGCGAAGACAGCGATTACGTCGGCGAAGGCGGAACGCCGCACAACTTTATCCGAATCCTGACGCCGGACGGGAAAATGGCGGATTTCGCCAAAAACATCACGCCGAAATTTATTTCCAGCGAGTTTGCCGGAACGACTTTTTCCAGAGACGGCAAAACCCTGTTCTTCAATCTACAGACGGTCGGCGCGACGTTCGCCGTCTGGGGCGATTGGGATAGGTTCAGAGCCTAAAGTCTAAAGTTTAAAGTCCAAAGTCCAAGGTCAGTCTGAAAGACGTGACTTTAGACTTTGGACTTTAGACTTTGGACTAAAATTTAACCGGCGGTTTCAAACAAAGCCAAAATCTGCTTGCCTTCGCCGGAGCGCGGGTCGATTGTGCGCAAATGCTTGCGACCCTGCATTTCCCAAATCGCCGTCACGCTGCCTTCTTTCTCGACCGCGTGATAAGAAATATCTTCGGTATTTTCCGCGCCTTCGCCCGCCGCCGCCGCTGCCGTCGCCGCTTTTTCGGCTTCCGTCGGTTCGATGATTTCAACCGCTTCGGCTGCCGCCGCGCTATTTTCAGTTTCTGCCATTCAAATCCTCTCTTAAATTATTATTCTTAAATTATTTTGATTAAGCAAATTTTGTCATAGCCGAATGACTCGTGCAAGTTTTGAGATTCAAATTGATTTGAAAAAGTTTGTTGCGCGCCGATTAACAAATGCCGGAAGAATATATTTTCCCGTTATTTTATTTTCGCGTTTTTCACCGCGATAATCTCAGCCGCGATGCTGACGGCGATTTCTTCCGGCGTTTGGCTGTTAATCGGCAAGCCGATCGGCGTGTGAATCCGGTCTAATTTTTCCGCCGGAAATCCTTCGCGGCGGAGATTTTTGAGCAAGGTCGCCATTTTCGCTTTGCTTCCCAGCACGCCGAAATATCTGAACTCCTTGTCGAAAAGCCTGCGAATCACCGTTTCGTCGGATTTGTAGCCGAGCGTCATCACGACGACGTAAACGTCTGCGCCCGAAGGAATAAAGTCGTCGATTCGCTCGTAAGATTCGACGATTTGTTTTTCGTGGACGAATTTATTTTTGGCGAGCGTGTTCAGAAAAGGTCGGTCGTCGAAAAGCACGATGCGAAAATCCATTTTCGACATCAGTTCCGACAAAGCCAGCGCGCAATGCCCGCCGCCGACGATGAACAGCCGGTTTTTGTAGCCGAGCTTTTCTTCAAACAGAAATTCGGTTTCGCCTTTTCGCTCGAATCTGAAATCAAAATCGCTTTCGCCGTTTTCGGCGATTTCAAGTTTAAGATTTGAAATGCGCAAGGTTTTTGATTGCTGATTTTTCAGCGCCCGCCCGATTTCGTTAACCGTTTTCAAATCCTGCGCATTAAGCTCGAAAAAAATAACCGTCTGCCTGCCGGAACAAATCATCCCGCTCGCGCCGGGCGAATTTTTTCGATGAACCTGCTCGACGATTGCCGAATGCGGATTGCGAAATGCGGAAATATCTTTACTTTTGCCTTTTGCCTTTTGCCTTTTGCCTTTCAAAC
>JALZHR010000105.1 GCA_030860665.1 Acidobacteriota bacterium | reverse complement strand
GCGCAGCGAAGCACCCTGATACTGACGAGCAATGCCAACAGCCCGTCGTGGCATCCGAGCGGCAACCTGATTCTTTTTATCAGCACCATCAATTTTGAAGGCGACAGCGGCGGCAGCCCGGAACTGTCGACCATCGAGCCGGCGGGCATAAACCAGACCGTGATTCAAAACGGAGAGCCGGGCGAGATTTCCGGTTCGTGGAGTCCTTGATTATCGTCTGATAAATAACTTAAATTTTAACTGAGGAGAAAAGGTTTTTTTAATTTCCCTTTCTCCTTTTTTGCTTCAAACGCCGGGAAAATTTAACATTAAAAAAATGAAGATTGTCGAAAACAGTATTGATTACGCAAACTACACCGCCACCGAAATCAACACGATGGCGAAAATATGCTGTCAGAAAGCCCGCCGCTTTGAAGATGCCGGTTCATATGCCACGGCTGAAAGCGTTATGCAGCCGTTCTGGAACGGCGTCGGAACACGCCCTCACACCGAGCGTCTCGACGAAGACGTGAAAGCCGAAGTTTTGCTGCGCTGCGGCGTCATTACCGGCTGGATTGGAAACAACAAGTCGATTCCGCACTCGCAGGAATGGGCGAAGGATTTAATCAGCGAGAGCCTGTTTATTTTTGAAACGCTCGGCTTAGCCGAACGGGCGGTCGAGGCGCAGATTGAGCTTGCGCCCTGCTACTGGCGCGGCGGCGCTTTTGACGAGGCGCGGATTTTTCTTTCGATGACCATCGAAAAAATCAAATTCGACGAAGCTATCAGCGACGACATCAAAGCTCTCGCCTATTTGCGCCGCGCCGTTCTCGGAAACGACGAGGGGCTGCACCGCGAGGCGATTTATTATCTCGAACAGGGCAGTAAATTTTTCGATTCCGACAAAAATCCTTCGCTTAAAGGTAAGTATCACAACCAGATGGGAATCGCGCTCCAATCAATCGGAGATTCGCAGAACAACCCGGAATTCCTGGACCGCGCGCTGATTGAATATTCGGCGGCGGGACTTTTTTTTGAGGAAGCCGGTCACAAGCGCTACGCGGCGTTTGTCGAAAACAATATCGGGATGGTTTATTTTTCGCTGAAAAAATTTGCCGAGGCGCACGAGCATTTTGAAAGCGCGAAAAAGATTTTCACCAACCTGAAGGAACATATCTTCGTCGCGCAGGTAGACGAATCAATCGCCAAGGCTCTTATCGGGCAGGGCTTGCCGGAGCTTGCCGAAAGATTCGCGCGCCGCAGCTCGGCGGCGTTTGAAAAAGCCGAGAGATTCGCCCTGATGATTGAATCGCAGATTACTTTGGGAATCGCGCTGGCGCGGATGAAGAAATTCGAGCAGGCGCGCATCGAATTTGAAAACGCCGAACAAATCGCCAACCGGATGACCTTGCCGAATCTAGCCGGATTAGCCGTCCTGACGCTGCTCGAAGAATTACAGGCACAGTTTTCGCCCGCCGAATTTACCGCTTATTACAATAAAGCCGACCGCTATTTCGGCAACCGCCCGGAAATCGAAACGCTCCGCCGAATGCGGAAAATCGCCGCGCATTTGATAAATGACAACAATCACGGCTCGTCGACAGCAGCCGCCGCCGCCCGAAAACGCGCGCCTTCATTCAATATGCCTGAAGAAGAGATGGAAAATATATGGGGAAAAATAAATGAGATAATTAATTCTTCACAATCTCGGTTTCAGAAAAAAGTCGAATTTACTTCCGAAGCGGTCGCCGCAATGCAAAAGCTGTTTCTGGAAAAAAGCAATCTGAATCACCTGCAAAAACTGGTGGAGCGGACGGTCGAGAAATCCGAAAACAACGCCGTCATCACCTCGGACGCGGTCGAGGTCGTCGCGCTCAGAAATTCGCCCGACGCCGATTTCGCCTTTCCGTGGCAGAATTTATCGCTTCGCGAGCTGACGCAGAACATCGAGAAAAGATTGATTCAGCTTGCCTTAAAAGAAGCGGGCGGCAAAATAACCGGAGCCGCCAAGCTGCTCGGTTTCAAACATTACGAAATGCTTCATTCGATTATCAAAAGCCGTCACCCGGAGCTGCTGGAACAAAGAATCCCGCCCGTCAAACGCCGGAAAAGCATTATAAAAAAATCAAAATAACTTTTCGGATTCGGCTTCCGCTCAGGACGCTTTCCGAAGTCGCAACGGATAAATCAGGTCAGTCGCTTTTATTTAAAAGATAGAAAACCTGATATAAAAACCAAGACCGCCGCTTCTGCAAAAGCGGCGGTCTTTTTAAG
>JALZHR010000075.1 GCA_030860665.1 Acidobacteriota bacterium | reverse complement strand
GCGCAGCGCATCCAGCAAATGCGGGATAACGGGCAGCCTTTAGCCACCAAAGGCGAGGAATTAGCCGCCAGCATTTTGCAGCAAAAGAGCAACGAATGGCTTACCGCCGAATCCGACCGCCGCAAAGCCCAGGCGTTATATGAAGCCGCCTCTCGCGCGAAGGAACAGGGACAGCTTCTTTCCTTTGCCAACGAAAATAAATTTATCGTCGAGGCGCGCACGAAAAATCTGAAAGACAGAACGGATTTGGAAAACCGCATTGTCGAGATAGAAAAGCAGATTCAGGCAACCGAAGTCGAGCGCGCGGCGCTGATGGTTAAATACACGCCCGAGCATCCGGACGTGAAAAGAATTGAAGCCAGAATCGAGACGCTCAAGCAAAATAAGGAAACAATCCGCAACGAGGTGTCGAAGAAAATCGAAACCGAAGGCAGAGCGCTGGAAAGAAATGCGGAAAAGGAAGTTCTGACCAATTTAGCCGAGCAGTTGCAATCGGCGCAAAGACGCGAGCGCGAAGCGCAGGCTTCATATCTGAGCGAAGTTACCAAGGCGAACCAGCAGGGACAAGCCGCGACCGCTCTGACCACGCTGACCGAAACTATCGAAACGAATCGAAGCCTGCTCAACACCTACATCCAGCGCCAGAAAGAACAGGAATTAGCCCTGAGCAGCGGTCGCCCCGACAACATCAAGATTACGACCGAGGCGCAGACGCCGGGCGGACCTATCGGACCGCAGCGCAATCGAAACATCATCATCGCCTTTCTCGTCGCCTTTGCGGCGGGCATCGGCTTGGCGTTTCTGATTGATTATCTTGACGATTCAATCCGCACTTCGGACGACATCGGCAGAAACCTGGGCTTGCCGACGCTGGCGATGATTCCGCACCAGAGCCTGGTCGATAAAAAACGCGGCGTTCTGCCGACCCAGGCGAACGGCAACGGTTCTTCGACCGCGCTGATAACCTTGCAGGACAATCGCTCGGCGATGGCTGAAGCTTATCGCCACTTGCGCACATCCCTGCTTTTCTCGAGCGCCGGAAAGCCGCCGCAGACGATTCTCGTTACTTCGACGCAACCTTCCGAAGGCAAAACGACGACCGCCATCAATACGGCTGTCACGCTGGCGCAAGCCGGCGTTGACGTCGTTCTGATGGATTGCGATTTGCGCCGCCCGCGCCTGCACCAGCATTTTTCGCTGCCCAACACGAGCGGGCTGACGAATTATCTTTCGGGCGAGCGAAACACGGAAAACCTGCTTAAATCCTATCCGGGATTGCCGAATCTGAAGGTCGTCACGAGCGGACCGATTCCGCCGAATCCGGCTGAGCTTTTAAGCTCGAACGAGATGAAAAACCTTTTGCAGTTCTTAAGAGGTAATTTCAAGCACGTCGTTATCGACTCGCCGCCCGCGATTTCTTTCACGGACGCGGCGATTATGGCGACGCTCGTAGACGGCGTAGTGCTGGTGGCGATGGCGGGCAAAAGCTCGATTCACCTGATGCGCCGCTTTAAACATCGCCTCGCCAATCTCGGCGCGCGAATCTACGGCGTCGTCCTGAACGGCATCAAGCCGAGCGCGCTCGAATACGGCTATTACGGCTATGGTCACGGCTACACGACTTATTACGACGCGCCCTTCGACGACGAAACGACGCCGCGAATGGACGAAGAAGAAACCGTTTCGGTTGACACGACCAAAGGTTAACTGATAACTGATAACTGGTAACTGATAGTGAAAAGCTGAGAACTGAAATCAATTTCAGTTCTCAGCTTTTTTTAGTTTTTAACTATCAGTTCTCAGTTCTTAAAAATTCTTCCAGCGCTTTTTCCCAGTTTTGCAGAGGCGGAAGTCCGAGGCGGTCGCTGAAAAGACAGGCGAGTTTTGAAGATTGCGGGCGCGGCGCGGGGCGTTTCAGAGCGCCGGCGGAAATTGATTCGAGCAGGCTGGTATCGAAGCCTTTCAGCTCGCAGATTTTGCGGGCAAAGTCCTCATACGAAGCACCCGCGCCGGAGTTCGTCACGTGAAAAATGCAGGGCAAGTCCAGCCGCGCAAGCTCGCGCAGCCGCCTGACCAAATCCTTTGCAAAAGTCGGCGTTCCGTAAGCGTCGTTAATCACCTTGACGGTTTTTCCTTCGGCTAGAAGGCGGTGAATCACGCATAAAAAATTCGTTCCGCCCGCGCCGTAAATCCAGCCCGAACGGACGACGATGGAACGCGCGTAAGCGTTTCGCGCGCGGATTTCGCCTTCCAGCTTCGCCTGCCCGTAAACGCTTATCGGGCGCGGCGTGTCGCGCTGCGTGTAGAAACCGGAGTTTGCGCCGTCGAAAACGTAGTCGGTCGAGATGGTGACGAAACCGCAGTCGATTCGCTTCGCCGCCAGCGCCAGATTTTCGACGCCCGCCGCATTTACGGCGTAGCATTGCTCGACGCTTGTTTCGCTTCCGTCCACGTCCGTATAAGCCGCGCAGTTTATTATCACGTCGGGCTTTGTTTCTTCGACCGCCGAAAAAACCTGTTCTTTATCGGCAATATCAAGCTGCTGGCGCGTGAAGGGAAAAACTTCGTCGCCGATTGATTGATAATATTCAATCGCCGCTCCCGCAACCATCCCGTTTGCGCCGGTGACTAGAATTTTCATATTTAACAAAAAAAGGCGGAAACCGGCTTTACACTTTCAAATTCGCGTTCGTCCCGTAAACGCTCTGATAATAATCGCGGTATTTGCCGTCGCGGACGCGCGAAACCCAATCCTGATTGTCCAGATACCACTGAATAGTTTTCCGCAAGCCTTCTTCCCACTCAATTTGCGGCTTCCAGCCGATTTCGCTTTCGATTTTCTCGGGATTAATCGCGTAGCGGCGGTCGTGTCCGAGGCGGTCGGTGACGAACCTAATGAGCGAATGCGGCTTGTTTAAGGCGTCGAGAATCGCGGTCACGACTTCGATGTTTTCCCGCTCGTTGCGCGCGCCGATGTTGTAGGCTTCGCCCGATTTTCCTTTTTCGTAAATCATCCAGATGGCGCGGCAGTGGTCTTCGACGTAAATCCAGTCGCGCACGTTTCGCCCGTCGCCATAGACGGGCAGCGGCTCGTCCAGCAGCGCGTTGGAAATCATCAGCGGAATCAGCTTTTCGGGAAACTGGCGCGGACCGTAATTGTTCCCGCAGCGCGTGACGACCGTATCGACGCCGAAAGTCTCGCGCGCGGCGCGGACGCACAATTCGGCGGCGGCTTTCGAGGCGGCGTAAGGCGAATTCGGCTGCAAGGGCGAATCTTCCGTGAAATACAAATCGCTGTCGTCGGGCAGGCTGCCCATTACTTCGTCGGTCGAGATTTGCACGAAACGCCGCACGTTTTTCTCGCGCGCCGCGTCGAGCAGAACCTGCGTTCCGATAATGTTCGTCTTTAAAAACTCGTCCGCCGAGTGAATGCTGCGGTCGACGTGCGATTCGGCGGCGAAATTGAAAATCGCGTCCGCGTTTTCCGGCAGCGAATTCAGCACGGCTTCGCGGCTGGTGATGTCGCCCTGCACAAACGTGTGACGCGGCTCGTCTTCCAGACCGATTAAGTTTTCGGGATTTCCGGCGTAGGTCAGCGCGTCGAAATTGATGATTTCAAAATCGGAAGTTTCTTCCAGCACCAGGCGGACGAAAGCCGAGCCGATAAAGCCCGCGCCGCCCGTGACAAAAATAGTTTTCATAAATCAATTGTAAAATTACGAATTACAAATTACGAATTACGAATTAAGGAAATTTCTTTTAATTCGTAATTCGTAATTTGTAATTCGTAATTCACTTATTCAGCCTGCGCATCTGGCGCAGCAGAATGTCGGCGTATTGCTTCGGCGAGTCGATGTTTTTCAGAACGATTTTGTCGCCGTCCTCGCTGGCGTTGTCGATAACCAGATTTCCGAAACCGAACATTCGCTGCGTAATCGTCGATGAAATCGAAACGTCTTGAATCGAGCGCAGCGGAATGTTGCGCGTGTTCTGAAAAATAAAGCCTTCGTCGATTTCAATCTTCGAATCGGTCAGAGTATAGCGCACGATGCTGCATTTGAAATGATAAAAAGCCGGAATCAGCAGCAGCAGCAAGCCCGCTAGAATCGAAAGCCACCACGGAATGTCGATGCCGATGAGCTGCCCGAAATAATAAAGCACGACGACCATCAAAAACGCGCCCGCCACCGCCGCCGCGTAACCGGCGTAAATAAATTTCAGCGTCGGGCGCACGGAAAAGATTTGTTTTTCCTCGCCTTCAGGCTCGTCGTCTGCGATTTCATCTTTCCGCGCCGCCGCCGCCGGGCGCGCCAGCCGCGTTTCTTCTTCGGCTTCCATCAAAGTGCCGCATTTCTGGCAATAAATCGCCTCGTCCGAATTTCTCGCGCCGCATTTTATGCAAAACATTTTGTGAATTAACTACTCTCCAGGTATACAATCCAATTATCGGATAGTAAATTTCAAAGCTTCAATAGTAAAATATCACCTTCATAACTGAAGTTTTCACCAAGTATTTTACAGTTATTAGATGAAACTTCGCCGAATAGCTGATTTTCCTCAAACTCAAATATCCTATATGTTTTCTCGCACTCTTCATTCTTGTAAGAAATATGCAAAGCGTTATTTTTAATCTCCCCGGTAATATCCGCCCAGAATTCCTGCTGAGGCTTTACCGAAGAAGTGACTCCTAAAAGAGCTCTTCCGCTTATTTTACCGGCGGAGCAGGACAGCTCTACCGGTCCCATTGTTTCTCCGTTGCAGGGAGTATTACCGCAAAACTCCTTGCCCTTCCCTTTCTTTGTTCTATACGGCAGCCATTTGCCGTTTATCTTCCTGCATATCTCGGCGTCGTTGTTCATAAGCCCGTTGTTATTTTGCGCTTCAATTAGAGGAGTATCGCCCGGCAGAGCCCTACACGAAATGATTAGAGCCAGCGCCGCCATTGTCAGTAGTAAAATTTTGTTTCCTGTCATAAATCTCCTTCCTTTCTTATTTCAACCGTTTCGATTGCGGAAGTTAGTCTTTAAGTTCAGGCTTTCGTGTTTCAGGTCGGACTTGCTGCTTTTAACTTGAAACTCGGAACTAATATTACAAGAAACCTTTATTTCACACAAAAAGACGGTCAGCGAACGCTCGCCGACCGTCAACAGTCTTTCCTGACTAAGAGGAGAAGAGACCTGCGTGGGAACTCTATCGATTAATTACTGGCTGACCAGCCGCATCCGCCCGTCGGGCAGGCGAATCGTCAGCGGCTCCGGCTCGTAAATCGTCAGCGGGGCGGATTCTTTCTGTTCAAACTTTGCCGCCTCGGTCGCCGAAACTTTTTTCACCGTGCGGGCGATATAATTCGGGTTTTTGATTGAATTGTAGCGAGCCGTGATGCGGCGCACGTATTCCTGCGTTTCGTTATACGGCGGAATCTGCCAGCCGTATTTCATCACCGCGCCTTCGCCCGCGTTGTAACCGGCGAGCGCGAGCCGTAAATCCTGATTGAAAGTATTCAGCAGCCAGCGCATATATTTGACGCCCGCGTCGATATTCTGCTTCGGGTCGAAGATGCTGGTCACGCCGAAACGCCGCGCGGTCGCGGGCATCAGCTGCATCAAGCCGCTCGCCCCTTTATATGAAATGGCTTTGCGCTTAAAGGAAGATTCCTGGTGCATCTGCGCGTAAATCAGAAGCGGGTCGACGTTGTATCTGATGCTCGATTCGACGATATACGAATCAATCAGCGTGTCGCCCGTCGTAAATCCGCCGAGGCTGTTTCCCGCCGACATCGTGAGCTTATTCGGCGACGATTGCCGCGTCTGCGGCTGCGAAACATTCTGCAAGCCCAAGCCGTCCTGCACGCTGCCGACTCTGGTTTGCTGCGCGGTTTTCTTAATTAATTTTTTAGGAGTGTTTTTCGGCGCGACGGCGACGGGCGCGGATTGAGGCGACGGCGGAACGAAGATTTGGACGCCGCTTCTGGTATCGAAATTATCAAAGACGCGGCGCTCGCGCGTTTGAGCAAAGGAGTTTAAAACCAAAAGACAGCTAATCGCAAAGAAAAAAGTCAGTTTTTTCATTATGTAATCCCTAGTTCAAATTGAGAAGAGCTTGTTGTGTGCTGCTGATGCTGGTGCTGAATGAAGCGTGTTTCGATAGTGCCAAAAAAGGCATCCATTTTAATAAACATTGCCAAAGCCGGAAAGTTTCCAAAAAATTTTGCAATATTTAAAAAGTTTTTGCACAAATGATGCGCGCGCGAATGTATTTTTGAAAAATAAAGTTTCCCGCTTCCGGCTTCAACCTTTGAAAAATATCGGTTATCTTTAGCTAATGCTGTATCTTTCGCAAATTTTAAATCGCCCGATTTTCGACGCGGAAGGCGAAAAAATCGCCTCCGTCCGCGACGTCATCGTGCGCTACGGCACGGAAGATTATCCGCCGGTCGTCGGTCTGGTCGCGCGTTACCGCCGCCGCGATTTTTTTATGTCGCGCGAGAGAATCGCCGCTTTGAGCGAAACCGGGGCGAAAATGAGCACCGACATTCTCGATTTGCGCCCCTTTATGCGCCGCGAAGGCGAGATTCTGCTGGCGAAGGACGTCCTCGATAAACAATTGATTGACGTGGACGGAAAGCGTGTCGTACGCGTCAATGACGTTCAGTTAATCGAGGTCGGCGGCAAATGGCACGTGACGGGCGCGGACGTCAGTTTTCAAGGATTTCTGCGCCGGTTAATGCCAGCCGGTTTTTCTCTGAATAGTCCGGTCGAAGTGCTCGACTGGGCTGACGTCGGTTATCTGGCGACCGACACGGCGACCGCCGCCGTGCAGCTAAAATCTTCAAAAGACAAGCTTTCACGCCTGCACCCGGTCGAAATCGCGCAGCTTGCCGAATCTCTTTCGCCCGTTCACCGCACGGAAATCGTCGAATCGCTCGACAACGAGACCGCCGCCGAAACTTTGGAAGAAATGTCCACCGAAAATCAGGCGCGCATTTTGGAAGAAATGGACGAGGAACGCGCCGCGGACATTCTGGAAGAAATGTCGCCGGACGACGCCGTTGACGTTCTCGGCGAGATGGATGAAGAGAAGGCTCAGGAGCTTTTCAACCTGATGGAAGGCGAGGAAAAAGCCGACGTCGCCGAGTTGATGCCTTTTGAAAGCGACACGGCGGGCGGTCTGATGACGACCGAGTTCGTCACGTTTCCGCAAAATCTGACGGTTAGCCAGGCGATTGCGCGGCTGCGCGAGATGGCGGAAACTCCGAATATGATTTATTACCTGTACATCGTCGAGGAGGAAAATTCGTGGAAAATCGCCGGCGTGATTTCGCTTCGCAGCCTGATTTTAGCCGACCCGACTTATCCGCTTTCCGTAGTGATGCGAAAGGATTTTCAGTTCGCGCATCCGAACGATTCCGCCGAGGAAGTGGCGCAGACGATTGCCGAATACAACCTGCTGGCTCTGCCCGTTATCGACGATTTGGGCGAAATCGCCGGAATCGTTACGGTTGACGACGCGATGGAAATTCTGCTGCCGAAAAATCTCGACCGCCGCCTGCCGCGCCTTTTCGGTTAAAATGGTTTTCACCGCTAACATGATTTTCACCGCAGAGACGCGCAGACACAGAGGGAAGAAAAATACAGGGATAACAGGATAAACACGGATGAAGAATAATCATTTTCTCCTTCCTGTTTATCAAGCCGCAAAGCTGCCTATACCTCTGAATTTCTTTTTCTAAAAATCTCAGCGTCTCCGCGTTTCTGCGGTGAATTTCTACATCGGCAGACCGAATTTCAAATTCCTTTTTGCCGGAGTTTTTCAGGCGGAATTGAAAATTTTGCCTACTTGTCCGACGGGCATTGATAGGGAACGCAGACGCCGCCGCAGTTATAGTAACCTTCGGCACACGCGGAGGTCGGCGGTACGCCGGGTTTGTCCTTCAATTTGGCGATAATGGGCATCAGCAATTCCTCAACCTCTTTGGCGTGCTCGATTCTCTCTTTCGTGGTTTCTTCCCGCAGGCAATACTGAAGCGCGGCTATCTCGAAGCCGTCGAGAACCGTCCGCAGTCGTATGTAAGCCTTCTGAAAATCGTTCGTGCTTTTTTTCGGCGGAGTTTTAGCTTTTGCGGTTTTTTCGCCCGTTGTTTTTCTGCCGGTCGCTTTCTTGCTCGTCGTCATTATTTTTATTTTCTCCTGTTTCTTCTATTTGAAGTTATTTATCATCGAAATTATCTGCCAGTTGGCTTGTTTGCCGTAGTAGATTGTCCTGCCGCCGGGCGCAAAGGAAAGACTGGAAAAATAAACGCGGACATCGTTGCTGCTGGCGAGCGTTCCGGCTGCTGCTGCTCCGCCCGCTGACGGAAGAATCCGAATCGCGTCCCTGCCGTTTTGGCGCGCGACGAAAGCGAGCGTTTTGCGGTTGGGCGAAAGGGCGATGTTTTGAAAATAAGCCGAATCGAGCCGGGCAATCTCGTGCGTCGAGCCGTCGTCAAAAGCGACCCGAAAAAGAGTTACTTCGCCGGGCAGAAACGACGTGTCCCTGCTTCTGTCTACGGATTTAACAATCAACTCGCGCCCGGACGCCGACCATCCGACCAGTCGCAGAACTGATTCGGACTGATAAATCGGGCGCGCTTTTCCGTCCTCAAACGATAAAGTCCACAAGCTCCAGGTTCTTTGATTCGGATTGCCGACGGTCATCGCCGACCAGACAATCCGCCCGCCGTCGGGTGAAAAAATCGGGTTGAAAAAAAGCAGGTTTTTATCCTCGTTGGCGGTCATCTGTTTTTCGCCCGTTCCGTCAATCGCCGCTTGCCAGACGTTCGAGGCGCCGCCGCGATAGGCGCAGTAAATCAGCGAGCGGCTGTCGGGCGACCATTGATAATCCTGCGTTTGAAAGCGATTGTAAGGCAGCAGCGTGTAGCCGCCGAAAACGACGCCGCCCGTCGTCAAAGCGCGCGCGTCGCCGCCCGCCGCCGCCGTAATCCAGAGGCTGTTGTTTCCCGCTTCCGGGCGCAGAAAAGCCAGGTAATTGCCGTCCGGCGACCAGCGCGGGTTGAAACCGGCTTCAGCCAGCTGAGCCGGTTTGCCGTCGCCCGTAATCTTTTGCGATAAAATCAGGCAGTGAAACAATTTATCGCCGATGCCCGACTGTCGCGCCGCCTGGTAAGCTATCGTCTCGCCGTTCGGCGCGGCGTCCTGCCAGAGTTCGACGCCGATGTCCGAAGTTAGCTGAAATTCCTTACTGCCGCCGCCGTTGCCGCCGTCCAGATTCACGCCCTACAAATCGGAATCGTCTTTTCCCGACGTGTAGAGAATTTTTGTGCCGTCCTTTGAAATATCGGAAACTCTGCTGTCGCTGTCGCTGAAAGTCAATTGAACGGGCGCTTGCTCGCCGCCGGTAAAAGCCAGACAAATCTGCCTGATGCCGTTGCGGTTGGAATTGTAGACGACTCGCTGCCCGTCGGCGTGCCAGACGGGCTGGCTGTCTTCGGCGCTGTCGTTGGTCAGGCGCGCCGGATTCTCGCCGTTTAAATCGGCTGTCCACAAATCTTTCTGCCCGTCTTTCCGGTCGGCGTAGACGATTCGCTTTTCGTCGGGCGCGAAGCTGAATCCGCGCTCCATCGGGCGCGCCTCGTCGAAATTCGTCAGTTTTATTATCTGTTTCGACGCGAGGTCGAGCGCGTGAAGATTCTGCCGCATTTCAAAAAAAATCGTCGCGCCGTCTTTCGACCAGTGAACCAAGCCCTGGCTTCTGGATTCGAGCGGCGCAATCAGCGTCGGCGCGCCGCCCCGAGCCGGAGCCGTCCAGATTCCGCGCCGCCCGTCGCGTTCCGAAATATAAGCGAGCTGGGAGCCGTCGGGCGACCAGAGCGGGCTGGTTTCCTTCGCCGCGTCCTCATCCTTCTGCTTGCGCATAAACGGCTCGCCGCCGTCGATTTGTTTGAGCCAGATAGTATTATTGCCGTCTTTCGAGGCAACGTAGGCGACAAGTTTTCCGTCGGGCGAAAAGCGCGCGCGGCTCGGGTCAATCTCGCTCAACTCGCTTTTCCAGCTCGTGACCTGCGACGAGCTGAGCGACGCCGAAAAATTCGTCTCCGCCGGGCGGTTCGGTCGCAGCACGAAATACCAGAGCGCCGGCAGACTCGCCAGCAAAACAAGCGCGAAAGCAGCAGCGGCGGCAGCGGCGAACCGCAACCATCGCGGTGACCGCGGAAAGCTTCCGGTTTTTCCTGCCTGTTCCTGAGACTGCGTCACTGCCTGCTGCGCGTTGCCGGTTAAGACTGAATCGGAACCGTCTTTCAGAGCGCCGGCGCTATCCAGTTTTCTTTGCAGAGCTTTCAAATCGAGAAGCAAATCATTGACCGACTGGTAACGCTCGTCGCGCTCTTTTCCCAGAGATTTTTCGATGATGCGCTCCAGCTCGGCGGGCGCGCCCGCGACGTGAAGCGAAAGCGGCTCGGGCTCGGATTTCAAAATCGCCGCCAGCATATCGCTGTTCGTCTCGCCGGTAAACGGCACTTGCCCCGTAATCATTTCATAAAGCACGACGCCGAGACTCCAGATGTCGGTGCGGGCGTCGACCGTTTTGCCGCGAATCTGTTCGGGCGATATATAAGCCGGAGTTCCCATTACGACGCCCGGCGCGGTGACGATTTTTTCGCGCGTCGGTGTATCAACATCCGGGTCGTGCAAAAAGCCCGTCTGCTTGGCTAAACCGAAATCCAGAATCTTCACCAAGCCGTCGGGGCGGCGCATAATGTTTTCGGGTTTTATATCGCGGTGAATGATTCCGGCTGCGTGCGCCGCCCCGAGCGCCGAAGCCGTCTGAATCGCCGCGTCCAGCGCCTCGCTTAAATTCATCTTTTGCCCGCCGCTGCTGCTGATAAGACGGCGCAGGCTGTCGCCTTCGACGTGTTCCATCACGATAAAATTAGCGTCGCCCGTTTCCGATTCGCCGATTTCGTAGATGGTTATGATGTTCGGGTGATTCAGCGCCGAGGCTGATTTGGCTTCGAGGATAAAGCGGCGCAGGCGGTCGTCGTCGCGGCTGAATTCCTCGGCGAGAAACTTGACGGCGGCTTTGCGCCCGAGCCGCGTGTCCTGCGCCAGATAAACTTTGCCCATTCCACCCGCGCCGAGCGGCTTGAGGATTTTGTAATGACCGAGCTTTTCGCCCGTCGCGATAAAATTTTCCTTTCGGCTGCTGCTGCTGCGGCTGCTGCTGAGGATAACGTCGGCGACTTCGGCGACGGCGGGACGCTCCATAAAGCTCGCCGAGGATTCGGAAAAGGAAAGAAGCGCCTCGACTTCGCGGCGCAGCTCGTCGTCGCCCTTGCAGTTTTCATCCAGAAACGACGCTCGCCCGTCGGGCGGACAATCCAGCGCGGATTCGTATAACTCCTTTATTTTCTGCCATCTTTCGACTTTCATCTTTCGATTGCGGAAATTACTTTATGATGCGAAGCTCGTTCGCCGCCTCGATAGTAGTAGTAGCAGTATGCGCGTTTTTAAGATTTGTGGACGATTAGCCGAGACCCGTTTTAAAATTTGTCGGCATTATAGCATTGGTTTGCAGATTTTCAGCCAGAAAGTTTAAACTGTCGGCTCAAGGTTTCAGCCGCGGTTTGCGAGCGGGCGGGTGCGTGAAACCTTTATGCTTTAACGAGCGTAGAAACGTCAGAACTTGTGGTTAAAGTTGGCAGCCTGATAAACTATCGGGCGTCTTATTCATTCTAAAAAGGAGTAAAAATTTATGAAGCGTAAAAGTATCCTGTGTGTTCTGGCTCTGATTATGTTCGTGTCCCTGGCAAACGTCGCCGTGACGAGCGCGGGCGATTTCGCCGTCGGCTCGGTTCTGGAAGATTTTAAATTGACCGACATTAACGGAACGGAGCATTCTTTTAACAAATTGAAGGGCGAGAAGGGAACGATTCTGGTTTTTCTTTCGGCGCAGTGCCCGGTCGTCAGAAACTACAACGCGCGCATCAGCGAATTCGCCAAAAGCTATAAGGCGAAAGGCATCAACGTCGTCGGCATCAACTCAAACGCCACCGAATCGCTCGAATGGGTGAAATCGCACGCGACGGAAAATTACAGCTTTCCGGTGCTGATTGACAAAGGCAACGTCATCGCCGACAAGCTCGGCGCAAACGTGACGCCGGAAATCTATTTCTTTGACGAAAACAATAAGCTGCTCTACAAGGGCGCGATTGACAACGACCGTTCGGGCGATAACGTGACGAACCATTATCTGCGCGACGCGGTCGATGCGAAAATGGCTGGCAAGGCGATTGCGAAAACTTCCGCCAACGCTTTCGGCTGCTCGATTAAACGCGCCGCGAAAAACTAATTAAGTATGAAAAACTCCGTTTGGGCGAAAGCGAAAATTGCGATTCTTTTTTTCGGGCTGATTTTCGGTTTCGCCCAAATTTTTTCCGTCGAGCTTCAGGCGCAAAAGCGGCGCAAACCCGCTTCGAGAGCCGCAGCGGCGACAAAAAAGAAACCCGTTCCGAAAAAAGCGGCAGCGCGGGTTAATCCGAATCTGCCGAAAGTCACGCAGATTGACGCCGCCGGGCTGCAAAATCTTTTAAAGCGCGGCGAGGGCGAAAGCGCCAAGCCGCTCCTGATTAATTTCTGGGCGACGTGGTGCGAGCCGTGCCGCGAAGAATTTCCCGATTTGGTCAAAATCGACGAGGATTACAAGGGAAAAATCGACTTTATCACCATCTCGCTCGATTATCTTTCGGAAATCAACGGCGACGTGCCGAAATTTCTCGCCGAGATGAAAGCCGCAATGCCCGCTTATCTGCTCAAAACCGAAAACGAAAGCGAGGCGATTGCGCTGGTTTCCAAAGACTGGCAGGGCGGCTTGCCGTTTACGATTCTGTTCGACGCGAAGGGCGCGGAAGCATATCAGCGACAGGGAAAAATCAAGGTCGAAACCGTCCGGGCGCAGATTGACAAGCTGCTCGTTCCGCCGACTGCGGAGAATAAGGACAAACCGAAAATTTCCTCCGAAACGATGGGCGCAATAGTGGCGGCGGCGGACGAAAAATCCGGCGCGCGCGATTTTTACCGGAAACCGTTCGATGATTTCGGCGCGAAGTTTAACGAGGCGATTTTAAAAAATGAGATAAACCCCAACGCGCCTTTTTCCGTCAAGGTAATCGGCGAGATTGACGAAAACGGAAAATTGATTGACCCAATTCGGACAATCAAACCCGGCAGCGACGAAAAAATGGCTAAATTTGCCGGAGAATTTATTACGGCTTTGAGCGATTCGCAAATGCTGAGATATTTGAACGACTTCGGCGCTCGTCAGATAATTATCACGCTGGCGCAGGACGAAAACAATTTCGGGATGATTATCGAGAGCGAAACCGAATCCGAGAACCGGGCAAGAGCCGTTGTCAGTATGCTTAATTTATTTACAAAACAGGTGGGCTTCAAAGAAGGCTCGGACGAAGCGTTTTTAGTGAGCAAAACGCAGATGCGCAGCGCGGGCAAAAGCTTCTCTATCAATTTTTCGATGTCCCGCGAAGAGAAAAATCAGACGATTGAAAAATATCTGAAAAGATTTCGTGAAAAGTCGAAAAACAATTAATTTCCGGCGAAAATTTACTTTCATTTAATAGTTTCTCTGTCGTGTTTGTGATACAATGTTTCACCTCTGCAATACGAATCCAAACTTGAAAAGGTGAAAAATTATGTTCCGCAAAATCGAAGACTTTCAGAAAGCCTGGGCTTATGAAGCCGAATCAACCGTTAAGCTTTTCAATCATTTAACCGACGAATCTCTGAATCAGAAAATAACCGAAGGCGGGCGCTCGCTCGGATTTCTGGCGTGGCATCTGGTGCTGACGTTCGGCGAAATGCTCGAACGAGTCGGCTTGCAAATCGACGTGCCGGATTACGAAACCGCGCCGCCGCAAACGGCTGCGGAAATCGTTTCCGCTTTTGAAAAAGGCGCGAAATCGGTCGCCGAAGAAGTCGAGAAAAACTGGACGGACGAGACTCTGCTTCAGGAAGACAATCTCTACGGCGAAACGTGGACGCGCGGCGAGACGCTCGGCTTTCTGCTGGTTCACCAGACGCACCATCGCGGGCAGATAACGGTTCTGATGCGTCAGGCGGGCTTGCCCGTGACCGGGGTTTACGGTCCGGCGAAAGAAGAATGGCAGGCGCTCGGAATGCCCGCGATGGCTTGAGCCGAACGGGGAATTTTTAGTGAGAAAGGCGACGGGTTTTGCGCCCCGCGCCTTTCTTTTTGCTGCCGATTCGACACGCAAAACATAAAAAGTTAAAATGTCTGTTTCATTTTCTACATCGGAAATAAACAGATGACCGAAACAAAAATCACGCCCGAAATCATCGCGCAGCACAACTTAACCAGTGAAGAATACGAGAAGATTCTGAAAATAATGGGGCGCGAGCCTTCGATGACCGAGCTCGGAATTTTTTCCGTGATGTGGTCTGAGCATTGCAGCTACAAATCCTCGCGCGTTCACTTGAAACGCCTGCCGACGACCGGCGAAAGAGTCATCGTGCCGCCGGGCGAAAACGCGGGCGTCGTCGATATCGGCGACGACTGGTGCGTGGCTTTTAAGGTCGAATCGCACAATCACCCGTCGTTCATCGAGCCGTTTCAGGGCGCGGCGACCGGCGTCGGCGGAATTTTGCGCGACGTTTTCACGATGGGCGCGCGTCCGATTGCTGCGATGAACTCTTTGCGCTTCGGTCATCTGAACGACGAAAAACACGGGCGCAGAAACAAATCGATTTTAAAAGGCGTGGTTGACGGCATCGCGCATTACGGCAACGCTTTCGGCGTGCCGACCGTCGGCGGCGAAGTCGTTTTCGACGATGCGTATAATCTGAATCCGCTGGTCAACGCTTTCGCTCTCGGAATCGTGCGCAAAGACCAGATATTTTTCGGCAAAGCGTCGGGGATAGGAAACCCGGTTTTGTATGTCGGCGCGAAAACCGGGCGTGACGGCATTCACGGCGCGACGATGGCGAGCGCCGAGTTTGACGACGAGGCGCTGGAAAAACGCCCGACCGTGCAGGTCGGCGACCCGTTTCTGGAAAAGCTCCTGCTCGAAGCGTGTTTAGAAGCGATGCGCTCGGGCGCGATTGCCGGAATCCAGGATATGGGCGCGGCTGGCTTGACTTCGTCTTCGGTCGAGATGGCGGCGCGCGCCGGAACGGGCTTGGAGCTGGATTTGACGCTCGTGCCGCAGCGCGAAACGGGAATGACGGCTTACGAGATGATGCTGTCCGAATCACAGGAGCGAATGCTCATCGTCGCGCACAAAGGACGCGAAAAACAGATTGTCGAGATTTTCAACAAATGGGATTTGGACGCGGTCGTCGTCGGTCGCGTCGTCGAAGGCAATCGCCTGAAAGTTTTTCACAACGGGAATCTCGAAGCCGACTTGCCCGTCGATGCCGTAACGGACGAAGCGCCGAAATACAATCGCCCGATGAAAAGAGTCGAGAGTCGAGAGTCGAGAGTCGAGAGC
>JALZHR010000071.1 GCA_030860665.1 Acidobacteriota bacterium | reverse complement strand
GTATTCTCTTCACCAACTCGCGATTCTGCGAAATGACCGGCTACAGCGAGCAGGAATTAATCGGTCAAAACGCCTCCGAGCTGATGCTCGACGAGGAAGGGCGCAAAATCGTCGAAAAAGGCAATCGCCGCCGTCGCCAGGGGCTTTCGGAAAATTACGAGCTGCAAATCAGGACGGCTGAAGGCAATCTGATTTGGGCGCTGGTCGGCGTCGCTCCGACGTATGACGCACAGGGCAGAATCGTCGGCTCGATGTGCGTGCTGACCGACATCACCGAGCGGAAACGCTCCGAGGAACAGCTGCTTCACAACGCTATGCACGACGCCCTGACGGGATTGCCGAACCGCGCCCTGTTTCTCGAATATCTGCGGCGCGCGATGGGACATTCGCCGCTGCGGAAAAAGACTTTCGCCGTTTTGTTTCTGGATTTCGACGGTTTCAAATTAATCAACGATTCGCTCGGGCATCTGGAAGGCGACGCGCTGCTGAAAATGATTGCGCGGCGGCTGGAATCGCTTTTGCGCGCCGCCGACGTGGTGGCGCGGCTAGGCGGCGACGAATTCACCATTCTGCTGGACGAGCTGACCGGCGGAAAAGACGTTCTGCTGGTCGTCCAGCGAATCAAAGACCTTTTCAAAGAGCCTTTCAATCTCGGCGGGCGCGAGGTTTTCATCAGCGCCAGCATCGGAATCGTCCTGCGCGACGCCAAATATAAAACGCCCGAAGATATGCTGCGCGACGCAGACATCGCGATGTATCGCGCCAAATCGAGCGGCAAGGGACGACACGAAATTTTCAACAAAGCGATGCGCGAAGAGGTCAGCAATCGCCTGCGGCTCGAAACCGAGCTGCGGCTGGCGCTCGAGCGCGGCGAATTTTCCGTTTTCTACCAGCCGATTATGCAGATTGCCACCAATCAGCTAATCGGCTTCGAGGCTCTGGTCAGATGGTTTCACCCGCAGCGCGGGCTGATACTGCCGGGCGAATTTATCTCGATTGCCGAAGAAACCGGGTTGATCGTGCCGCTCGGCGAGTGGATTCTGCGCGAAAGCTGCCGTCAGGCGCGCCTGTGGCAGGAGAGATATCCGGCGCGAAGCGATTTGACCATCAGCGTAAACCTTTCGTGCAAACAGTTTATGCAGATTGATTTGGCTGCCCGCGTCGGTGAAATTTTAAGAGAAACCGGCTTGGATGCGCGATTTTTGCGGCTGGAAGTAACCGAAAGTCACGTGATGGAAAACAGCCAGACGGCGATTACGATTATGAACAGCCTGCGCGCGCTTGGCGTGCAGCTTTCGATTGACGATTTCGGCACGGGCTATTCCAGCTTAAGCTATCTGCAGCGGCTGCCGATTAACTATCTGAAAATCGACCGCTCGTTCGTCAATATGATGAACTCGAATCACGAAAACGGCGAGATTGTGCGCGCCATCGTGATGCTGGCTAAAAATCTGAATATGCAGGTCATCGCCGAAGGAATCGAAACCGAAGAACAGGCTTTGCAGTTGATTAACCTGGATTGCACTTTCGGGCAGGGCTACTATTATTCCAAGCCGACCAGCGCCGCGCAGGCTGAAGCCATTCTCGAAACCGCTCAGCCGCTGAGCCTGCCGCCCGGCTTTACCGATTTAAACTTCGACACAATCAACTAAAATCTGCTCAGGCGAATGCGGAATGCAAAATGCGGATTTGTTCATAGCTAAAGCTCGAATCCCAAATCCGAAATTCCAAATCCCAAATTCGTTAAAACGGCGGTAATCCACCGTATTCGCCGCCGTCTGCCTGTTATTGGACACGGACAGGTTCGCCATCTATACTAAAAACTTATGCGCGCGCCGGAATAATTTGCGGAAAACGATTTGGAATAAAACCAAAGAACCCGGCAATTATCGCGTCAGCCGAAAGGAAGGGAATCGTCTGCTGATTAAAGCCGCGCGTTCAGGCTGGCTGGAGATGCGCGGGAAGAAAATACTAAATTAAGTTTGAAGAATATTGAAATAGATTATGAATGAAGGTTTTTCAACGTTAGCCGTACACGCCGGGCAGGAGCCTGACCCGACGACCGGCGCAGTAATGCCGCCGATTTATTTAACTTCGACCTATGCCCAGGAAAGTCCGGGCGTGCATAAGGGCTTCGAGTATTCGCGCACGGGGAATCCGACCCGGCTCGCGTGCGAGCGGAACCTGGCGGCGCTCGAAGGCGGGCGATTCGGTTACGCCTTCGCCTCGGGAATGGCGGCTATCGACTGCACTTTTCGCCTGTGCAAATCGGGCGACCATATTATCGTCTCGGCAAACACCTACGGCGGCACGTTCCGGCTGGCTGACCGCGTTTTAAAGGACACGGGGCTGGAATTCAGCTTCGTCAACACCTCGGATTTGGAAGCGGTGCGCGCGGCAATCAAGCCGAACACGAAGATGATTTTCGTCGAGACGCCGACCAACCCGATGATGTCCGTGTCGGACTTGCAGGCGCTGGCGGAAATCGCCGACGAAATCGGCGCGATTTCCGTCTGCGAAAACACTTTTATGTCGCCCTACCTGCAAAGAGGTTTTGAATTCGGAATGGACATCGTCGTTCACTCGACGACCAAGTATATCAACGGGCATTCCGACGGCTTGGGCGGCGTGATTATTCTCAACGACGAAAAACTGGCTGAGCAGGTCGCCTTTTTGCAGAACAGCATCGGTGCGATTCTTTCGCCCTTTGAGGCGTGGCTGATTCTGCGCGGAACAAAGACCCTGCACCTGCGGATGCAGCAGCACGACCGCGCCGGGCGCGAGGTCGCACGTTTTCTGGACGAGCATCCGCGCGTCGTTAAGGTCAATTATCCGGGCTTGCCGTCGCACCCGCAGCACGAATTAGCCAAACGCCAGCAGAAAGGCTTCGGCGGAATCATCAGCTTCGACGTCGGAACGCTCGACAACGCGCGCGCCGTGCTGGAAAACGTCAGGCTTTGCACTCTGGCGGAAAGCCTTGGCGGCGTCGAAACGCTGATTTCGCACCCGCTGATTATGACGCACGCTTCCGTGCCGGCTGAGCTTCGCCAGAGTCTCGGCATCACGGACGGGCTGATCCGCCTTTCGGTCGGCATCGAGGACATAAGCGATATTATCGAAGACCTCGACCGCGCTTTAAGTCATATCAAGTAAGCGGTCGAAAAGGAAGCGGCTGCATTTCAGGAAATCTCACCCGGCGGACGAGCAAATGGCTCGTCCGTTTCATTTTTTTTAACTGCAAACGTCCGCTCGTCCGTTTTATTTTTTAAGCGATAGTCGTCAAGACCGCCGCGCCGAATATTATTCGGTCGGCGTTCCAATCCGGCGGCGCTCGCGTCTATTAGTGCGGCGAGCTTATTTTCAGCCCGATGATTCCGGTAATAATCAGCAGGATGCAGATAATCTTGCCCACGTCGCGCGATTCGCCGAAAATTATCACTCCCAGAATCGCCGTCGCCACCGTCCCGATGCCCGTCCAGACCGCGTAGGCGGTTCCGATGGGCAGAACCTTTACGGCGAGCGAGAGAAAATAAAAGCTCGCCGCCATCAGCGCCGCCGTAATCAGACTCGGATAAAGCCGCGTCCAGCCTTCCGTATATTTCAAGCTGATTGCCCACCCGACCTCGAGCAAACCCGCAATTACCAGATAAATCCACGACATATTATGTTCATTCACCTTTCAATAACAAAAATAAAACGACCTAAATCGCTGCCGGATTTTAGGTCGTCCTAAAAAATTATTGATACTGAACGGGGTCGTCCCCGCACGTCGCCCCTTTCTCGAGGCGTTGAAAATTTTGATGTCGGATAAAACGGGAATAGTTGCCCGCGCCGCGCTGCGCCGCTGCGCAATCCGGGCGGAGGCGAACCGCCTCAGTTGTTCCGCGGGATAGAGCGCTTCACCCCGTAGAAACTGAATCGCACGGCGCTCACTTTCCCATCCGCTCCGACGACGAATTCGTAAATATTGTTCGGGTCCGTGCTTTCAAAGAATTTAGTCTGCGATTCGGGTATCAGTTCGATTTTGCTCCCTAGCATCAGCCTGCCGTCTTTGCTGTGAAGGACGCCGCCGCCGTAGTTATCGGCATACCGGTGGACCAGCGCAGGATTGATGGGCACCCGGACGTGTTTGTATGGCATCTCGACGTCCTGACCGAGTATTGATTCGTTTTCCAGCTTTTACCGGACGATTATATAAATCTGCGGCGTGCCTGAAATAGAATGAAATTTGCCTTTTGAGACGAAAACCGATAATGCGTTTCAAGCAAATTTCAATCGTTTGAAACGCTTCAATCGCCTGTCTTATCGAACTTCACGTTTTTTGCGCCGAAGTTTGAAATCCGGAATTCGGTGACTACTCCGTTTCCGCCCCTGACGAATTCGACCTCAAGCGGAAATTCGATTCTGCCGGAAAATTTGTCTTTGCCGATTTCGGACAGTTCTATATCGCCGTGCCTGATGTGCGTGAGAATCAATTTCCCGTTCGCAGTTTTTGCCGTATAAACCGTTTCCAGCTCGTCGTTGTAAAATCTGCCTTCAAAATCTTTCAAATCGGCATTCGATTTCCCGACAGTTTTGGCTTGACCGGCGGCGGGCGAATTTACCGTCCGAGCAGGCTCCAAATCATCTTTGAGATAAAGCCCGATAATCGCCTCGGCATTGTTCAGCTGTGCAAAATGTTCGTCATTGCTCAGCAGCACGACTGCAAAGCGCCGGTCGGGGAAACGCCAGAAAGTGCTGCGGAAACCGGCGGCGTGTCCGCCGTGACTCAGCACATTCAAACCCCTGTAATTACTGACATTCTGCCCTTTGGCGTGATGAATCGTTCTGCCGTCGGAAACCGCATAAACGACTCGTTCCCCATTATTGAGCAGCGAAGGCGCGTTAAATCTTTCGAGCAGTTCAGCGTCTCCGACAACCGGGTTTTCAAAGTTTAACGCCCATTTCGCCATATCTTCGACGGTCGTGAAAAGATTGCTCGCGCCGTCCGCGGAGTTGTGCAAATCCTTCTTTTTGTAAACTCCTTTTTCCAGTTGGTATGATTCGGCTCGATTTTTGACGAGCTTTTCGTAATCGTCATAAAACTGCGTGTCGCTCATCCGTAAAGGCTCGAAAATATTCTTCCGGGTAAATTCCGCAAACGTCTGACCGCTGGTGCGTCTGACGATTTCCGCCGCCAATGTGTAACCCGAATTACTGTAAAGAAATTTGCTTCCCGGTTCAAAATTCAATTCTTTTTGCCGGCTGATTAATCGCAAAATTTGCGGCGTGGTAATAACGTCGTCCATTCTCCAACCGGCTAAACTCAGCAGCGCCCATTGGTCTTTGATTCCGCTGGTGTGCGAGAGCAGATGTTTAATCCTGACGGTTTTGCCGTAATCGGGAATTTCGGGAATATGCTTTCTAACGTCGTCTTCGAGCGAGAGCCTGCCCTGTTTTTCCAGAAGATAGATTGCGAAAGCCGTAAACTGCTTGGAAACCGAAGCTATCTGAAAAACCGTTTTTGTCGTAATCGGAACATCGTGTTCGAGATTCGCCGCTCCATAACCTTTTTTGAAGATTATTTTCCCGTCCCTAACGACCGCCACCGCCACGCCGGGAGTCGTCGGGTGGTTATAGCCGGAAAAGAGCCTGTCTATTTGTTTCTCAATGTCGTTAACAGTTGTTTGTCCGTAAAAAGTATTACCGGCAAAAGCAAGAAAAACTAACAATAAACACGATTTCAGTATTCGATTCTTGAATGGATTCATATTCTTTTAGTTCTAAATATCAAGTTTCTATCGGTGCAACAACCGGTCTCCGGAAGATTAGCTGACAATCTTCGATTCATAAGAAATATCAGCCCCCGTCTGCGGGTCAGGTAAAATTGTAATCTGGATTCGATTAACCGGAACTAACTTTTCGATAAGCGGCGCAAATAGCCGTTAAGTGGTCGAGTTGAAAATCGTAAGCACAACTAAACCTATGAATGTCTCAAAAACGCACCTTTTCCTAGAAGAGCCGAAACACAGTTAGGTAGAAACATTGTTACAGAGGAAAGAACTTGATTACAGACAATCAACAAATGATTGAGCGTAATCAAGTTTTTAGCTGAAAATAAGCTAAGTCCTTTATTTTTAAAATCCGAAATTCCTGTAAATTATCGAAATTTACTATAAACGCCTTAAAAATATTAATGACGGCTCCGAAAAACAATTCCGTCCCGATAAGCGGAAAGGGTATCTGATTTAAATCAGATACCCTTCCAATCGAAAAGTCCCGTGAGCAGCTCGCTAACCTACCTGGTATGCATAAAGGCATTGCCCCCATAAGTGAAATTGCAGCCGCCTGGAATGGGAGTAAAATTGTCCGGCGGCTCCGGAAAGGTGGTATAAAGAAATGTTTCAGGACATTGGTAATGCTTTTGCGAAGTAATTTCCGGTAACGAGCCTTGAGTCGCCACATGAGCTACCACCCCGCGATATGTCAAATTCGGGACGCAACTCGGACATATATTTAATACCCACAACCTGTTCTCAGCGTTTGACCAGGCATTTAGCGGAACAGTTCCGGGAGCCGGATAAGAATAGGTGTAGCCGGCGTTTACTCCGTCGGTACACGATTCAGTCCAGTAATTCCAGTCTTTGTTCTGGACATAATAATACCATTCATTGTTGCATCTGAATCTCCAGAGCGGCGTGGTGAATTTAAGCGGAGCGATATTAGCCGTTGCCGGAGAGCCGGTTTTGCCGGAATAATCCCAGGTCGCCCGTCCTTTGCCGTTTTTCTTGTATATACCGAAAGACATTCCGTCGACGGCTTTGCCTTCCAAGCCCACATAGCTAGCCGGAATTTCTAATCTGACCCAGGTTCCGCGGGCGGGAATTTCGCCCATATATCTCCAGCCTTCAAAATTAGCCGGAACAGCATCAAACAGCGATACGGCTTTTCTGAAATCTTTTCCCCAATAAGCGCGGTGCGCCCATCCGGTCGCCTCGTCACGCCACTCCAAAATTAATGAATCAGGCTGGTATTGTATATCGGAATTCAGATATACATAGGTGAAAAGAACATCGCCCGGATTAACGAACATTTTCTGCGTGGCGTTTCTGAAAGAACGACTACGGTAAGCTGCGCCGTTATCGTTGTAAGAATGTTTATGAGATTTTGTTCCCTGATGCGGCGTCGGATTACTCGTAATCCATGTGTCCGCCCAGCTATCATAAGCACCCTCAAGTATCGAGCCCGGCGGCACGGCATCATCAACCCAAACAAAGTCAGGTTCTTGCGGCAGCGGCGGAGAGCTTGCATTAATTTTGCCGATTCTATCCCACGCGGCGCGCCCGCCGTGCAGGGTAAATTTCACTCCGTTGACCACTTTTCCTTCCAGCCCGACTAAATTCACCGGAACTTTAAGTTGAACCCACCTGCCGCTTGCCGGCACATTTCCGATACGTCTTCGGCTGTTCGTTCCGTCGGTTCCCAGATTTATTAAATTATCGCCCCAGTAAGCCCGATGCTCCCAGCCTTGTTCATCTTTCCATTGGAGCATAATTTCGGCAGGCACAAAATCAGGGTCAATAAATATCCATGACGACAGACTGTCGCCCGAGTTAAGCTGCAGCTTCAGGCTGGAGCCTTCAAAGTAATGTTCATGTTCTCCTGCGGCAAGTTTTGATTGATGAGCGGAGCTTCCTAAAAGAGAGTTTGGATTTATGTTCATCCAATTCCACCCGTCATTGCCTCCCGTGGAAGCTCCCGAGGGCACATTATCATCTACCCAAATCATTTCACCTATTGATGGAGACTGGCGATTAACCCCGATATTTACCGGATTTGATGTGGTAGTGACGCCTAAATCATCGGTAACTACCGCAACAATTGAATATATGCCGTCTAGAGGCTTAATCCATTGCAATATACTATTGCCGCTGGTTATGCTCTCGTCCTTGCTTCCGATGGAAAGTCCATTAGCGAAAAATTCGATTTTATTTACGTAACCGTCCTGGTCTTCCACATTAACGGTAACGGGAATCGTTACATTCGACTGGAACGTGGCGCTGTCATTCGGGGAAGTTATAGTCACGGTCGGGGATTTAGTAGCTATAAAGCTTACCGGGTCCGCAATAGTAGTAGCTCCGGCAGTGTCTGTTAGAACCGCAGTCAGCGTATGCCTTCCTTTCGGTATGCTTTTCCAGTTAAAACGGTGAGTATACAGATTTCCGGTATTTGATGCTGCACGTAACGTTCCGAGTAAGAGACCGTTGTCATAGAGTTCTATCTTCTGTAATCTCGGTCCGGCAAGACTGGAGCGTGTTTCCACGATTAGACCCGCGCCCGGATTGATTAATTGCTGCGTCGGATTAATGATTGAAAGCGTGTGCGGGCTATTGATTAAAATTCGTTTATTTTGCGAGCTTCCGGTTCTACCGTTATTGTCTTCCGCTTCCGCCGAAATTATATGATAGCCGTATCGTGTAGCGTTTAAGTTAAACGTGTAAGTGCCGCTACCGGTCGAAAAGGCGTCTCCGACAAATTCTCCCGTATCATAAATTTTGACCGAGCTGATGCTGCCATCCGCATCCATAGCCGAAACAGTAATCGGTATGGAAACGGAATTTCCCGCCAAGATATATTTTTCGTCATCGACCGGAGAGTCTACAGAAACGGTCGGAGGTTTGTTGGGACTGGGGATAGCGTTGAATGAAAGCACTGCAAAATTATTATTAGCATTGCCGTCAGTTTCTGCGGCGCTGACGTCAGCCGTCGATTTAATCAAAACCGGTGTCGTGTTCACGCCGTCGCCGAACATATTGACCTTGACGACGATTGAGATGGTAATCGAGCCTTGAACGGGTATGTTTCCTACATGGCAGGAAACATTGTTCGTTCTGGTGGTTTCGTGTAAATGGTCTGTGTTGCAGGCGCCTTGCTGGGACGTGGCGCTGACCAGCCTGGTGCCGGGATTCAGCGTTTTGAGAAAAGCAACCTGGGTCGCAACCGCATCGCTTTGATTAGTTATTGTGTAAGTATAGGTTGCATCGGCACCTGCGTTTACGGAAGCAGGCAGCACGGTTCCTTCTAACCTTAAATCAGTAGAAGTTACGGTTTCGGGCTGTCCGGCAGAATTATACCGAGCCAGCAAAAAACTCCCCAGGGTAGTGACATTGGCTTTGATGGTTTTAGCCTGAAAATTTGGAGCATCGGGTCCGCTCAATATGGTTCTATCTACCCAATGTATCACGCTGGGAAAGAAATCGTCCTGCTCGGCGTGCAGGATTCTTAATTTACTAAATTCCTGACTGTTTGTTTCATTCGGCGCCTGATAGGTCACAACC
>JALZHR010000036.1 GCA_030860665.1 Acidobacteriota bacterium | reverse complement strand
GTCTACGCTTTCGTCTTCCAGCGGAATCTCGCGCCCGTTCCATTTCAAATCAGGCTCGACCCGCACGTCGTAAATACCGGCGGCGGTCTGCTCGAAATCCATCCCGATATATTTTTTCACTTCCGCGTTAGCCTCGATTATTTTTTTATAAGGCATAAATCCGCACCCGACATCGAGAACCGTCCCGTAAAACGATTTGCTTTCCGCCGTCACGCTTTCCAGAATAGCGGTTCGCGCCGTATAAAAAAGCATCGTTCGCGGGCGCAGCTTAACCGCCAGAAATTCTTCTTCAATTTGTTTCTCGATACTCATTAACTTTCGCGCCGACAGCGATTATCATCGTGAAAACCGAAGCCCGTCAGCCGACCGTTTTCCAGTCGGATTTGATTTGAACATAACCGTAATTTTTGTATTTTGAAAGCTCAGAGCCGGTATCAATCACGCTGAACGGGCAAACGTCCGGGAGCAAATCGAGAAACTCGCCGGTGCTTTGAAAAATCTCCAGACGAAACGAATAATCGTTTGGCGCGACGAAATCTTTCGGCACTTTATATCGAAAGTGAATTTCCCGTTCGGCGTCCGGCGGCGGCGGAAATTCCTCGACGTTTCTGTATTCCGAAAAAACTCTTTCCTTGTATTTGTTGAGCAAAGCGATGCAGTAAGTCGCGCCTTTTACAAGCTGCCGGATTTTCACCTTGAATTCCAGAACAAACTCCTCGTCGTGCGGCAGAACATTCGTGATTAGCCCGTCCTTGTTGGCGACGAAGGCTTCGGTGAACTGCATATTTTTATGCTCGCTCAGCTCTTTCGCCTTGAATTGTTTTTCCGACTGCGCGAAATCCAGATAGCGGCTGACGGTTTCTTCGATGCCGCCGTGCGCCAGCAGCTCGCCCTTGTGCAGCAGCAAGCCTTTCCGGCAAATCTGCGCCAGACTGCCCAGGTTATGACTGACGAACAGAACCGTGCGCCCGGATTTGCTCACTTCATCCATTTTGCCCAGACATTTTTTCTGAAAAGCCATATCGCCGACCGCCAGAACTTCATCGACAATCAAAACTTCCGGCTCGAGATGCGCCGCGACGGCGAAAGCGAGCCGCATATACATTCCGCTGGAATAAAATTTAACGGGCGTGTCGATGAATTTTTCAATCTCGGCGAAAGCGACGATTTCGTCGAATTTCCGCTCAATCTCGCCGCGCCGCATTCCTAAGATAGCGCCGTTTAAAAAGATGTTTTCGCGCCCGGAAAGCTCGCTGTGAAAACCCGTCCCGACTTCCAGCAAGGATGCGACGCGCCCGCGAATCTCAGCCGTCCCGCGCGTCGGCTTCGTGATGCGCGAGAGAATTTTCAGCAGCGTGGATTTGCCCGCGCCGTTATGCCCGATAATGCCGAGCGTCTCGCCATCGCCGACCGCGAAATTCAAATCCTTCAGCGCCCAAAGCTCCTGTTTTTCCCTTGCTGCCAGCGAAGGCTGGCGGACAAAGCTCATCACCGCGTCGCGCAGCGAATTATGCCGCCGCCCGCTGCCGAGATAATAGAGCTTCGATAAATTTTCGACCCTGATAACCTGCATTTAAATTACGAATTACGAATTACGAATTACGAATTACGAATGAAGAAATTTTTTTTGATAATGGCTCGAATCTTTCTTCCAATTCGTAATTCGTAATTCGTAATTCGTAATTGAAAGGCGTCTCGCCTTTTCATATTAAATCCGCAAAATCGTCTTCCATTCGCTTGAAAACGAAAATCGAAACGAGCATTAAAAGCAGCGTCAGAACGATTGAAACGCCGATTAGCGTCCAGTCAAAACGCGTTCCGAACAGCGACGAGCGAAAGCCTTCGAGAACGCCGGACATCGGATTTAAAGCGAATAAAATCTGACGTTTGCCGGAAAAAATGCTGAGCGGGTAGAAAACCGGCGAAAGAAAAAGCCAGAGCTGCAAAGCGAACGGGAGCGCGAATTTCACGTCGCGAAAGCGCACGTTTAAAGCCGAAAACAGCGTGCCGAGGCTCAAGGTCAGCAAAATCGCCTGCAAAACGAAAAGCGGCGCGAGCAGAATCTGCCACGTCAAACCGACGCCGTAATAAATCATCAAGCCGAGCAGAATCAGAAAACCGAGAGCCAAATCCGGCAGCCCGGCAAGCGTCGCGGAAACCGGCACAATCAGGCGCGGAAAATAAACTTTCGTGACCAGATTCGCATTGCCGACCAGACTGCCGCTCGCCAGCGTTATCGAGTTATTGACGAAAAGCCAGAGCAAAAGTCCGCTCAGGGCAAAAAGCGGGTAAGCGATTTCCAGCGATTCAAACCGCGCAAACTGCGTGAAAATCACGGTGAAAATCGCTGTCGTCAAAACCGGCTGCAAAATCGCCCAGAAGACGCCGATTGCCGTCTGCTTGTAGCGCACCTTAACGTCGCGCCACGTCAGAAAATAAAGCAGTTCGCGGTAAATCCAGAGGTCTTTTAAATCCGGATTCAGCCGCGAGCTTTCGGGTTTTATCTTGGTAACGGGCGTTTCGTGCATTTTATTTTTCACCGCAGTGACGCGGTGACGCAGAGAAAAAATTAAAAGGTAAAATCAATTTCTTATCCGCGCCAGCCGCAAACACTCGCGGCTAAATTCTCTTAAAATTCTCCGCGTCTCTGCGGTGAATCATTTCTTTTCCAAATCCAACTTCCCGTATTTTTCAATCGCGCGGCGGCGTTTGCGGTTTCTGTTCCATTGAAAAAGCGTCTGCGGGACGGCGAGGCGAAAAAGCATTTTTCCGATTTGCGCGGCGGAGCGCGCGCCGCTCAGGTTATCGAAAAATAAATTTATCGCCTCGCGCCTATGACCGTGCCGGACGTAATCGGCGATTGATTGAAACTTCAGCTCGGTTTGAATTACATCCAGCTCAGCCCGCGATAAATTCAGATGTTGCGCCGCCCGGTCCTGCGCCGCGAGCCATTCGGAAAGCATCAGCGGGAAATTGCCGCTCACGTTCCAGCCGTGCTGCCGCCACGCGCACAAAATGCGCTCGTCGCGCGCAAACTCGCCCTCGGCGCAAAGTTTTAAGTATAGTTCGTAATCTTCCAAAACGGAATTCTCGTTCCATTTATATTTTTCCAGCGCGTGGCGGCGATAAACGACGCTCGGGCTGGAAAAAATCTGCCCGCGCAAAAGAAAGGGCAGCACGTCGCCGTCGGCAAACGAAGTCCACTCGGCGGTCGAATCGATAATCCGCTCGTTTTCGTCGATTAAAAACGCGTGCCCGAAAGCCAGTACCGCACGTGGGCGCGATTCCAGCAGCCCGATTCTTTCTTCCAGAAAATTCGGAAACCACAAATCGTCTGAGCCGAGATAGGCGAAAAATTCGCCTTCGGCGCGGGCAAAGCCTTCGTTCAGCGTCGCGGAAAGCCCGCGATTTTCGCGCTCGATAAATTCGTTCCCGAACGGGCAATCGCGCAGGACGCGCCGGATAATCGCGGCTGATTCGTCTTTTGAGCCGTCGTCAATTACAATCAGTTTTTCCGGCTTGAGCGTCTGCGCGAAAATTGAACGCAGAGTTCGCTCGACGAAAGGCGCGTGATTATAGGACGGAACGAGAACGCTGACTGCTGACATTTCGATTTTTGATTTTTGGCTTTTGACCCTTGTTTTACCTGATTTGGCTGCGGTCAATGTTTAAACTTAGAATTTCAAAGGTCAAAGGTCAAAGGTCAAAGGTCATTTTTATGCGGATTTTGCACACGCTCGACACTTTAAGCCGCGGCGGCGCGGAGATGCAGGCGCTGGACGTGTGCCGCAACGCGCGAAAACACGAACTTGAGATGACTTTTGCCGCTTTCGGCGGCGGCGTGCTGGAAGAAGATTTTCGCCGCGCGGGCGTCGATTTTATTCGCTTGCAGCGCAGCCTGCCGGTCGATTTCAACTTGATTTTCAGGCTGCGAAAAATCCTCAGAGAGCGCCAAATTGAAATCGTGCAGGCTTATCAGCCGGTCGAAGCCCTGCACCTTTATCTCGCCTCAATCAACTTAAACGTCAAAA
>JALZHR010000009.1 GCA_030860665.1 Acidobacteriota bacterium | reverse complement strand
CGCCTGATGCGCGGGTCAGATTTTTTATCAGCCGAAAATCCGCGGTAACCCGCGGGCAGTTTGAATTAATTGCGAAAATTCTGCGTCACCATCAAACCGCGCCTGCCGCCGTCCATAATTCCGATGCCGACGCGCCCGAACTGCGGTCGCAGGATATTGGCGCGATGACCGGGCGAATTCATCAAACCGTTATGCGCGATTTGAACCGTCGGCGCGAGCGCGAGATTTTCGCCCGCCGTCGCAAAGCGCACGCCGGCGCGCCGCATCCGGTCGAACGGGTCGAGATTTTCCGGCGTGTTATGCGAAAAATATCCGCGCGCAAACATATCGGCGGAATGCTGTCGCGCCACTTCCGTCAGCTCAGGGTCGGCTTCGAGCGGGTTCAGCCCGTGCGCTACGCGCTCGCGATTGACCATTTCCAGCATCTGCGCTTCGATTTCCGGTCGCGGGCGCGTTTCGGCAACTTTGAAGGGCAGCTCGACGCTCTCGTTCGACCCGGGATTAATCGTGGTGCGGCGATTTAGGGTCTGCTGGACGGCTTCACCGAAAATAGACGAAAGCGCCGTTTCCAGCTCTTCCGTGTAACCGGCAAGATAATTCGCCGTCGCGCTCTCACGCGTTTTTTCCTGCAAGCCGTCGGAGAACGGCATCGAGAAAAGCACCGACGACAAAATCGCCGCCAGAATCAAGCCGTTGACGAATCCCGGCAGCGTGCCCAGTATCCGATTAACGCGCCGTTTATGAATATCTCTCGGCAGACGCCCGAGCAGCGCGCGGCTGGCAGCGTGAAACAAAATGCTGGTCAGCACCACTATCAGAATAAAAGCGAGCGGCTGATTCCAGACCTCCGTCCAGTCGTTTATCGAACCGAGCCAGCGGGCGACAGTCTGATAAAAATACAAGCCCGCCAGCAGGCTGCCAATCCAGCGCAGTAAATCGAGCAGGCTCAAGATAAAGCCCCGCTGCCAGCCGTATAAAACGCTCAGCAGAATAAAGAATACGAGCAGAACGTCGACGAAATTAAAACTCATATTCCTATTGTAACAACTCGAAGAAAACTTTCAGTGCGTTTAATTACCTAATCGATTGATAAAAATTTTCACTACCAGGACGCAGGGAACACGAAGAGAACGCTCCGCGGATAAACACGGATAAGAAGTGATTTTATCCTTTCTATCCTGCCTATCCCGTCTGAATTCTCCTTTGAGTTCTTCGCGCCTTTGCGGTGAAAATCACGCCGGCGGGAAAAACGCGCGCAGCCAGTCGTTGAGAACGCAGTCGATAACCAGGTGAACGCGGTCAGACGCGCCGCCGTTGCGGACGCGGTGTTTCAGATTGAAATTCAGATACCACGCCTCGCCCTCGCGCATCTCGACGCTTTGCCCGTCGAGAAAAAACTCGACCTGCGGGTTGGTCTCGACGGGAATATGCAGGCGGATAAAGCCGTCCTCGTAGCCGAGCTGGTGGTCGCGATGCTCGCGGATATTTGCGCCCGCGCCGAGCCGCAGAAAACGCGCCGATTCCAGCTCGCAGCGAAAAGCCGCCAGCACTTCGGGAATATAAGCGCAGCGCGCCAGCATCTCGGTGTAGGCGAAGCCGTCCGCCGCCGTCGGGTCGGGATAAAGCTGGTTGACCGCCGCGCCTTTCGGAGCGCGCAGCGCGATGCCGCTCCAATCGCCCTCGTAATAACGCGTGTTGAAATGCGGAGTCCAGTCGCCCGCCCCAAAGCGATGCAAATCATCTTTGAGGCGCTGCGAATCGAAAACAAAAGGTAATTTCAGGACGGGAATCATATTTTTTATCAGGGAATTTTAGCGCAAAGACGCCGGGCGGCAAAGGAAAACGATGAAGGCGGAACGATGAACGACGAATTGCGCGTTCCGCGTTCGGCATTCATCGTTTCGCGTTTCTTTTATCATATTTATTTAGCCGCAAAGCCTGCTCAATCCTACTTAAAATCCGCGTTTATCTGCGTCAAGCTATTGCCTTAAACTCTCAGTCCTCTCTCTCTCTGCTCTCTCTGGCTAAATTTCTTCGCGTCCTTGAGCAAAATCGCGCCGGGCGCTTTCGAGTTTTTCATACAGCGGATTGACCCATTTTTCAGCCGCCTGATGTGCCGCCTCGCTCGCCTGTTTTTTCTTCGTCTCGCTGTCGGGCACGAAATTCATCTGCGGCGTTTTGGCGTTAAACTGCGCCGCCGCCCGCATTTTTTCAATATCTTCCGGCGCGTATTCGGCGCGAAAATGATTGGTAACGATTGACGTGACGGCTTCGGGAAGCTGCGTGTAGTTGATTAAACGCGCGTTCCGGTTCGGCAGGCTTTCCAGCGCGGCTTCGCAAATCTGCGCCAGCACGCGGGCGCAGTATTCTTCCGGCGACATCTGCAAAACGTCCGTCAGGTTCAGACCGGGCAGAATCTGCTGCACCACGCCCGGAATCATCTGCGCGCCGCGCTGCTTCAGATGCGAAGCGATAACTTCGACCGGGTTGCGATACAGAAAAATCCACGGCACGGCGGGAAAAGCGCGCCCGATTAAAGCCATCTCCAGCGTGCTCCAGCTATCGAATTTAATAAAATAATGCCGCTCCGCATCGTTTCTTTTTCGACCGAGCGCGCCGATTATCCATTGCAGCCACTCGATGCGCCGCTCGTCGGTGATTTCTGGATTTTTGAAATTCGCCCGCAAAACCGAATCTACCGGCGGCGGCTCGGACAAAACCACCGTTTGCCCGGTTGCAGCGAGCATCTGCGAAACGAGCGTCGAGCCGCACCGCGACAGGTGAAAAATAAAACCGCTCGGCGCGAGAATTTCCCGCCGTGCGGACGCGTTCAGCTCGCCTAAAAACTCTATCGGCGTCTGATGACGAAACAATAAGCTGAAAGGCTCGCGAAAACACCGCTCAATCGTCTGGTCGAAAAACGGCTCGGTAAAGCGTGTTTCTCCCATATAACACCAATCGACGAACGCGCAATTTTCCTGCCAGTAAACGCGAACCGGCATCCAGTTCCGCAAAGCTTCGGGCTTTAACTGCTGCTGCTGCTGCTTCATATCCATCTTTCCAGCCACGCGCGCCGGTTCTGCCGCATCGCCTCTTCGACATCTGCGGGCGTGATTTCGCAGCCGCATTCCGCGCCTAACTCGACGACTTTTTGAATAAACGCGGCACGCTCGGCGCATTCGCGCAGCCGCTCTTGAAGCGACGAATCCCGCAGAACCAGCTCGCGAAAACGTTCAAAATTTTCCTGGGACATAGGCAGTAAACGCAAAATGCAAAACGCGAAATGCAAAATGGAAGATTAAGATTTTATTCCGCATTTTGCATTAATCCGGGCGGACGAAACCGTCGCGGATGAGATATTCGATAATCAGGCGCGCGTTCGCTTCGGGCGATTGATTGATTGTGCCGAGCGTGATTTCAGGCTGGCGCGGCGTTTCGTAAACGTCATCGACGCCCGTAAAATCGCTGATTTCGCCGCGCCGCGCTTTGGCATACATTCCCTTCGTGTCGCGCTGCTCGCAAACCTCAAGCGGCGTATCGACAAAAACCTCGACGAAATTTTCGCCGACCATTTTGCGGACTTCGGCGCGCGTCGTGCGATACGGGCTGATTGCCGCGCAGACGGCGACGCCGCCGTGCCGGGCAATTTCCGAGGCGACGAATCCGATGCGGCGAATGTTCGTATCGCGCCCTTTTTTGTCAAAGCCGAGACCGGCGGAAAGATGCGTGCGCACGATGTCGCCGTCAAGCAGTGTTGCGCGCCGCCCGCGGGCAGCCAGCATCGCCGTCAGAATCTCGGCGGTCGTGGATTTTCCCGCGCCGCTCAAGCCCGTAAACCAGACGCACACGCCCTGCCGGTGCCGCGGCGGATAAGATTCTTCCAGAACCTGCGCGACTTCCGGGCGAGTGAACCATTCGGGCAGCTTTCGACCTTTATTCAGATAATCTTCGCGCACCTCGGTTCCCGACAGCGCGAAAAAGCTCTTGTTTCCGGAAGAAGCTTTCGAGGCTTCCTCGTAGCTTCCCGTTTCGGGCAGATAGACGAATTCTTCAAAGGCGACGACGCCTATGCCAATTTCGGCACTGAATTTTTCGACCAACGCCTGCGCCGCGTAAGGCGCGTAGAAGGGCTTGCCGTCCGAATCGACGCCCGCACTGGCGTGGTCGCGCCCGACGATTAGATAATTCGCGCCGTAATTGCGGCGAATGACGGCGTGCCACAGAGCCTCGCGCGGTCCGGCAAAGCGCATCGCCAGCGGCAGCAGCGCCAGCAAAACGCGGCTTTTATCGTAATATTTCGCGGTCAGAATTTTATACGTCTGGACGCGGCTGTAATAATCGACGTCGCCCGGCTTGGTCAGCCCGACGACCGGGTGCAGCAGCAGCGTGCCGCCAATTTTTTCCATCGCCCGCCTGGTTAATTCCTCGTGCGCGCGGTGCAGCGGGTTGCGCGTCTGAAAGGCGACGACACGCTCGCTGCCGAGCGCCGCGAGCCGCGCGTGGACTTCGGCGGGCGAGAGCCGCAATTCGGGAAAATCGTAGTAACGCGGAAGCGCGGCGACGCGCAGCTTGCCGGAAACGTTCAATTTGCCCCAGGCGCTCATTTCCGCGACGAGCGGGTGGCGCGGACTTTCCGTTCCCAAAACCTCGCGGGCGTATTCGGAGCGATTCCATTCGTAAATTTCCCCGACCTTTAAGGTCGCCAGCAGGTTGTTTTTCGCGTCGCGCAGGGCGATTTCCCGGTTTTCGCGAATTCCGCTTTCCGCGTCGAGCGGCAGGGTGATTGGAATCGGGAAAACGTGACCGCTGGCGGCGAGCCGCATTTCACGGACGACACGGCGATAATCAGCCTCGTTCATAAACGTTTCGAGCGGCGAGAACGCGCCCGTCGCCAGCATTTCCAAATCGCACAAAGCGCGCGCCGAAAGCTGAACGGACGGCAGCGTGTTCGCGTATTTTTTGAAATCGGCGGCTTCTTCCGGCTCAACCAGAAGATTTTTCAGCGCGCCGCCGCACGGCTCTACCAGGCGCGGCTCTTTTATCGTCGTTGTTGTTGTCGCTGTCACAAAAGAAATATTTACAGGCTTTTGATGATTTTATAAAAGAAGCGTGTCCGACCCGCGAAGGTCGAACACGCTCTCTAAAGTTTTCAGTTCAAGGCGGATTTTCGCCCGCGCGGCGCGAATGCAAAGAGCCAGTTACTCCGGCTGTAGAACGATTTCCAAATCGGACACGTCTTCGCTGACGCTGCGGGCAAAGCTGACCGGCTGATAGCCTTTCGCCTTGACGCCGAAGACATAGG
>JALZHR010000478.1 GCA_030860665.1 Acidobacteriota bacterium | reverse complement strand
GCCCGTGACCAGCCAGATTGGCGGCGATTACGCCCGCGACCGCCAGAAGCGAACCGACCGACAAATCGATGCCGCCCGTCAGAATCACGAACGTCATTCCGAGCGCGATGATGCCGAGCATCGAATTCTGCCGCAGGACGTTTAAGAGATTTTCCGGCGTCAGAAACGCTTCGTAGCGCGCCGTCGCAATCACGCAGACCAGCACGAGCAGAACGAGCGCGCCCTGCTGCTGGATGAAAGACCCGAACCGGGCGCGCATCGTGCGCTCTTCCTGTGCCGAAATTGTTGCGTCGTGAACTGCTGTTTGCTGTTCCATATATTTTTATTTTGGCTCGACCCGCAGCCAGTCAAACCGCGCGCCTGCGTTGGTCGTTCTGCCGTTGTAAACCAGCGCGACGCGCGCGCCTTCCACATTGCCGGTGACAATTTTATTGCCGACGTTAACCCACCATTTGCCGTTCAGACTGTAGGAAAACTTAAAATTCTCGCCGTCCTCCGCCTCGATGCGCAGCAAAATCGCCGTCGCATTTCGCGGCAAAAACTCGCTGGCAACTTTCTGATGTTTCCCTTCAGCGCGCCGCCACGTGAAGATTTCTCCGTTTCCGATGCTGATGCCGACGGCTTCCGTGCGCCAGCTATAGGCTGAAATTCCGGCAAATTCGTCGCCGCTTAAATATTTATAATCGATGCGCGTCGTCGCCGTGTAAGTTCCCGAAACGGTGCGCTCGGCGATGACGATTTCCGGCATTTTCTCGGACGCGAGCTGTTTTTCAGCCGGAGCGAGCGTCAGAAAGCCGTCGGCGAGCCGCACGGTCTGAAAATTGTTGAGCGGGTAAGTCCATTTCGGCGCGAGCGCATTTTCGTTAAACTCATCGTTCAGGGAAAAGCCCGAAAAGGTTCGTTGTTTCGTGCCTTTGAGCGGCGCGGGCGCGCCGTTCGACGCGCCGCGACCTTCGTTGATAACCGCCCAGCCGTCGCGGAATTTCACCTCGTCGAGCAAAGATTCGCGCCCGATATTAAAAGCGTCCGAGCGTTTCCGGTAAGCGTGATAAAGCATAAAATCGCGCCCGTCCGGCGTCGTGACGAGGCTGCCGTGACCCGGACATTGCCACGTTTGATTTGCCGCTAAGATAGGATTCGCCGGATTTTTTTCCCATTTTCCCAGAAGCGTTTTCGAGCGCGCCACGCCGAGAGCGTAATTGCAGCCGCGACCGCAGCAGGCATTGCCCGAATAAAAATGATAAAACCAGCCGTTGCGCCGGACGATATACGAGCCTTCGACGACGTGATTTTCCCAAGCCGCGTCGTTGCGAAACATCTTTTTCGGCTTGCCGAGCAGTTTTGTGCCGCTTTCGTCCAACTGCTGCGCGTAAAGCCACGTCGGCTGCTGGCGGTCGTTGCCGTCTTCCTTCCAGACTAAAAACGGCTTATCGTTTTCGTCGCGGATGAAAAAGCCGTCAATCGAACCCATTTCCTGACACACGAGCGCGCCTTTATCCGTGTAAGGTCCCTGCGGCTTTTCGGCGACGGCGACCGCGACGCAGAGCGTACCTTTTTTATTTTTCCCTTCGTCGCGCCGCGCCGTATAGTAAACGAAATAGCGACCGCGGTCGACGGTGATTTCCGGCGCCCAGAAATCGCCTTTCGCCCACGCCGGTTTCTGGCTGAAAACCGCGCCGATGATTTCCCAGTTAATCAAATCCTTCGAGTGCAGCAGCGGAAAATGCGGCGACCAGCCGCCGGTCGTCGCCGTCGCGTAATAATCCTCGCCGACGCGAATCACCGACGGGTCGGGAAAATCGCCGGGAATCACGGGATTAACGTAAGTCTGTGCCTGAGCCTGAAACGCGAAGGAAAAAATTAAAGCGAATTTTAACGCAAAGGTGCAAAGAAGCGAGGGCGCAAGGTTCGGAAAAAAGCCTTTCGCAGTTTTTCCGTCCTTCCTTATTTCGTATTTCCTTTGCGTCTTTGCCGCTTTGCGCCTTTGCGTTAATTTTTCCTTCATAATCTAGTTCAGTTTCGGGCGTTGAATGTAAACCGCCAGCAGGATAATCGCAGCTTTTATCACGAGCGAATAGGAAAATTTTATGCCGTTCATATTAAAGCTGGTCGTGATAATCTGCATTATCAGCGCGCCGATAATCGTACCGATAATCGTCGCCCGACCGCCGGTCAGAGCCGTGCCGCCGACAACGGTCGCCGCAATCGCATCCAGCTCGATGCCTTCGCCCACTTTCGATGCGTCGCTCGCGCCGAGCCGCGCCGTGTAAATCAACCCGGCAAGCCCGGCGAGCAAGCCGCTCAGAGCGTAAACCGCGATTTTCGTGCGGTTTACGCGAACACCGGCGAGCCGCGCCGCTTCCTCGTTGCCGCCGACGGCGACGACGTAGCGCCCGAAAATCGTCGAGCGCAGCAGAAAAACGGCGAGCAGCACGACGACAAGAAGCAAAATAATCTGAAACGGAACGCCCGCAATCACGCCTTTGCCCAGATATTCAAACGTCGGATTGGTGAACGGAATCAGCTGCCCGCCGTTGCTGATGACCTGCGCGATGCCGCGCCCGGAAATCAAAAGCGCGAGCGTGATGATAATCGGCTGAATCTTAAAGCCCGCAATCAGCGCGCCGTTAAACGCGCCGATGGCGGTCGCCACGCCTAAGCCAATCAGAATCGCCGCGCCCGCGCCGTAATCGAGCGAAATCGCCGCCACCGCCGAGGCAATCGCCATTATCGAGCCGACCGACAAATCGATGCCGCCCGTCGATATGACGAACGTCATCCCGACGGCAACCAGCATTGTCGGCGTCGCCTGCACCAGAATATTGCGAAAATTGTCGAAGGCGGCAAAATTCGGCGTGAAAACCGCGTTTAGAAGAAGCAGCAAAATCAGCGCGGCTAGAGCGCCGTAAGTCGGCGCGTAATCCGCCAGTCGAAAATTGCTTTTTGCCGCTGCTCCCGCTGGATTGATTGGTGTCGCTTCTGCCATAGTTTTTTATCTCGCTAAATTATTTTGCTGTTGTTCCTGCACTCATCGCCCTGTTTTTTACGCCGGTTAGACGCTTAATCAAATCGGTTTCCTCGCGCAGATACGGCGTTCCGTCGGTGCGGAAGATGTCGTGAAACCAAATCCACGGCTCGTATTCGACATACGGTTTTTCCCACGAATCCCACGGGTAATTCGTCTGCGATTTGCCCTGCACGAAGCCCCAGTTAATCATCCCGACGTTGTATTTTTTGCCGACCGGCAGGATGGCGACAAACGTCGAGCCGCGCGGGCGAGCCATATATTCGGTGCAGACAATCGGGCGATTGTATTTCTGCAAAAACTGGACACGCTTCTCGAATTCGTCCGCCGGTTCATACGTGTGAAACGTGATGAAATCCGAGTTTTCGATTTGGATTCTTTCCGTCTCGTCCAGAGTTCCGTTTTTGGCGTAATCGCCTTTCCAGACGCCGGAGGTTAAAGGCTGTTCGGGATTTGCCGCCCGCGCCCATTGAAACGAAAGCGTCAGCAGCTTATTAACCAGTTCGACCTTGTTCGGCGGGTCTTGTTTGGCGTATTCGCCGCCGTTTTTATTGTCCGGCTCGTTCCAGATGTCCCACGAATTTATGCGCCTGTCTTTGGCAAACGTGCCGACGATGTCCTTCACGTATTTTTCCAGACGCGAGTATTCCGCCGGATTCGCCAGCGCCTTTGCGCCCGGCGATTGCAGCCAGCCGGAATTATGCACGCCCGGGCGCGGCGCGCGCTGTTTTCCAATTTGCGGGTTCGGGTCCCAGACCGAATCGAAAAGGACAATCATCGGCTTGATTTTATGGCGCGCCGAGATTTCCAAAAATTGATTGAGCCGTTTTTTAAAGCCTTCCGGGTCCTGGCTGTAGGCTAAATCGTGCAGAAAAACACGCATCGTGTTCATCCCGATTTGTTCCGCCCAGCGAAGCTCCAAATCAATCCGTTTCGGGTCGAAAGTGTCGGCTTGCCACATTTCCAGCTCGTTTATCGCGCTTGCCGGAACGAAATTCGCGCCGACCAGCCAGCCCTGCGCCGCATACCAATCTCTGGCTCTTTGCTCCGTCCAGCGCTGCTGTTGCTGCTGCGCGGCGATGCTGGAAACGCACAAAAGCAGCGCGAATATAAGGGCGACGAATTTTCTCGAAAAATCAGACACTTGTATTTTCTCCGTTCGTTATCGCCGCCGTTGCAGTGGTTTCGCTGTTGCCGTCGGCTTCCGCCATCGCGTTGATAATCGCGTCCTGCGAAATCCGGCTGCGCGGCAGCTCGGCGACCAGCTCGCCGTCGCGCATCACGACGACGCGGCTGCTGCCCTCGACCAGTTCTTCCAGCTCCGACGAAATCATCAAAACGCCCAAGCCTTCGTTTGCCAGCTCGTTGACGAGCTTTTGAATCTCGCCTTTCGCGCCGATGTCGATGCCGCGCGTCGGCTCGTCCATAATCATAAATTTCGGATTTTTACAGAGCCATCTGGCGAGTAAAACCTTTTGCTGGTTGCCGCCGGAAAGTTCGCGGATTTTCTGCTCGGGACTGGACGTTTTTATTCCCAAACGCTTGATGAATTTATCGACAATCTCGTTTTGTCTGGCGCGCGAGACGACGCCCATTTTCGTCAGCGCAGGCAATGCGGCGAGCGTCAGATTTTCGCGCACAGACCATTCGGGAATGATGCCTTCGGCTTTGCGGTCTTCCGAGAGAAAAGCGATTCCGGCGTTGATGGCGTCGGTCGGCGAATTCAGGTTCACCGGCTTTCCGTCGAGCATAATTTTTCCGTCCTCAATTCGGTCAGCGCCGAAAATCGCGCGCGCCACGTCCGTTCTGCCCGAGCCGAGCAGCCCCGCCATTCCAAGGATTTCGCCGTGACGCGCCTCGAGCGAAACGTTTCGCAGGCGACGCCCGCGACACAGCTTTTCGGTTTTCAGCAAAGGCACGCTCTCCGGCTGCGCCTCGTGCTGCTCGCCGAAAGCGGTCGCGCCTTTCTTTTCCAGTTCCTCGCGCTGTTTGCCGAGCATCATACAAACGAGGTCGAGGCGTTCAAGCCCCGCCAAATCGCGCGTGCCGACCAGTTTGCCGTCGCGCAGAACCGTCACCTTGTCGCAGACGGCGTAAAGCTCGTCAAAGCGGTGCGAGATATAGACAATCGCCGTTCCCTGCGCTTTCAGGCGGCGAATCACGTCATATAAAATCCCGACTTCCTTTTCCGTCAGCGAGCTGGTCGGCTCGTCCAGCACCAGAACTTTCGCGCCGATGGAAACGCCGCGGGCGATTGCCACCATTTGCCGCAGGGCGATGTTCAGCGTTCCCAGCTCGGCTTTCGGATTGATGTTAAGTCCCAGATTTTGCAGCAAATCGCCCGCCTGCCGGTTCATTTTCGCCCAATCGACGAAACCGAATTTGCGCGGCTCGCGCCCGAGAAAGATGTTTTCCGCCACGGTGCGAAACATCAGAAGGTTGACCTCCTGATAGACGGCGACGACTCCGGCGTGCTGCGCGTCTTCGGGCGAGCGGAAATTCACCGCGTTGCCTTCCAGAAAAATCTCGCCGCCGTCGCGCGAATACGCACCCGTCATCACTTTAATCAGCGTCGATTTGCCCGCGCCGTTTTCGCCCACGAGCGAATGAACTTCGCCTTTCTGAAGCGTCAGGTCAACGTTGTCGAGCGCGACCACGCCCGAAAAAACCTTCCTGATGCCCTGCATTCGCAAAATCGTTTCGTTGGTCATATTGATAATTGATAGTTGATAGTTGATAACTGATAACTGATAGTTGTTTTCACTATTAACTATCAGTTATCAGTTATCAGTTAATAGGCTTCGTTCACGAACTGCGCCGCGTTTGAAGCGTCGAAAAACTTATCGGGCACGATGATTTTCGGCGGAATCTGCTCGCCCCGAAAATATTTTTCGAGCGTGTCGAAGGCAATCGGACCGAAGCGCGGGTTGCATTCGACCGTGACGTTCAAATCGCCCGCGATAATCGCTTCGAGCGCCGACCGCTGACCGTCTACCGAGACTACTTTAACGTCTTTTCCGGGATTCATCCCGGCGGTTTTCAGCGCCTGAATCGCGCCGAGCGCCATCTCGTCGTTGTGCGCGTAGACGACCGTGATGTTTTTGCCGTGCGCCTGAATCAGGTTTTCCATCACCGCCTGCCCGTTCGCGCGTTTGAAATCGGCGGGCTGCGAAGCCAGAATTTTGATGCCGGGGCTGCCTTTAATCGCGTCCAGAAAACCCTGATTTCGGTCGCGCGCGACCGACGCTCCGGCGTTGCCTTCCAGAACCACGACGCCCGCGTTGCCGCCCGTATTTTTGATGACCCATTCGCCGACGCGCTGTCCTTCCTCGACGAAATTCGAGCCGATAAACGTTACGAAATCCACTCCGGGCGTTCCGGCGTGCTCGCGGTCAATCAGAAAAACCGGGATTTTCGCTTCCTTCGCGCGCTGCAAAGCGGTCGTCAAGCCTTCGGCTTCGCGCGGCACGAGAAAAATCGCGTCGACGCGGCGGGCGATTAAGTCTTCGACGTCGGAAACCTGTTTGGAAGTCTGTCCCTGCGCGTTCGTCAAAACGAACTCGTATTTATCGGCGCGCTTGGCGGCTTCGTCCTGCATCGACTTGGTTTCGGCGATGCGCCACGGGTTGTCCGTTTCCGACTGCGCGAAACCGATTACTTTTTTGCCGCCCTCGCGCGCGCCGCCGCCCGGATTGGCGGCTTTGCGTTCACAGCCTGCTGTGAAAACAAGCGCGACGATTAAGATTGCGATTAAGCTGAATAGCTTTTTTGCTCTTGAAAAATTCATTTATTTATTTGCTCCCGATTGTTGAATTTTAATTCGACGAAACTGGCGCTTGAACCAGTGTTATTTGCAGAGGCTGGATTCGGAAAAACCCGAACCGCGCCGACGCGTTAGCCGCGCCGCCCGAAACGAGCGCGACGCGCAAGCCTCTGTCCCACGGCGGCAGATAAGCACCGTTCAATTCCCCGCCGACCACTTGCCATTTTCGATTGTCGCGGCTGACGGCGAAACGGAATAAATGCCCGTTTAAAGCATCCATTCTCAGATAAAGCTGATTGGATTTGGGCGCATCCGTAGTGGAAACGATTTGATGATTGTTTTTCTCGCGCTTCCAGATGACGAGTTTCCCGTTCTGCACGCCCATCCCGAGCGCATTCTCGTTGTCGCCGAAAGCGGAAATTCCGGCAATCGCGTCTCTCGGCAGATTTCTGGTGTCGAGCTGCGTAATCGCTTCGTAATTGCCGACCGTCGTCGACCAGCCCATCATCGCGCCGATTTCGTTGCGCGCGTGTTCCGGCTTCGGCGAAAGGACGAGCCAGCCGCCCGTCAAACGGTAATTCGGCACAATCGCGTGCAGCCACTGCCAGCCGAAACGCAGATTTCGCGACGTGAAATCGTCGAAAAACCTGTATTCCGCGTTGCGCTCGCCGACGCCTAAAGGCGCGCTTGCCTGTTTGCTCGGACCGTTTCCGCCGTTGATGACCGCCCAATCGTCGCCCGTCCACGTGACCTCGTCGAGCAGCGCCTGGCGTCCGACGTAAACCGTATCTTTCGGGTCGTAGGCGTGATACATCATAAAAGTGCGCCCGCGCTCGTCGGTCACAATCGTGCCGTGACCGGGACATTTCCAGTGCTCGTTGCCTTTCAAAATCGGGTTCGCCGGATTTTTTTCCCATTTGCCCAAAAGAGTTTTCGAGCGCGCGACGCCCATAGCGTAATTGCACTCGCGCCCGCAGCAGGCGTTGCCCGCATAAAACATATAAAACCAGCCGTTGCGGCGCATTATATACGGACCTTCGACCAGATTGCCTTCCCACGGCGCGTCGTTGCGCATAATCTCCCTGCGCTCGCCGACCAGTTTAAAAGTTTTTTCGTCGAGCTGCTGCGCCCAGAGCGGCGTCGGTCTGCCGACGCTGTTGCCGTCTTCTTTCCAGACGACGAAGAGCTTCCCGTTTTCGTCTCGAATCGGGAACGCGTCAATCGAGCCGACTTCCTGGCATTCCAGCGGACCGTGGTCGGTGTAAGGTCCGGTCGGTTTCGACGCGGTGGCGACGGCGATGCAGAGCGGTCCGTTCTGGCGGCGCGCGGTGTAGAAAATGTAAATTTTTCCGTTTTCCTGCCAGATTTCCGGCGCCCAGTAATTGCCCACCGACCACGCCGGGCGCGTCGGAAAGACGGTGCCGACGATTTCCCAGTTGACCAGGTCGCGCGAGTGCAGAATCGGATATTCCGGCGCCCATTCGCTGGAAGTCGCCGTCGCGTAATAATCCCTGCCGACGCGAATCACCGACGGGTCGGGATAATCGCCCGCCAGAACCGGATTCGTGTAGGTCGCGCTTGTCTGCTGCCCCTGTTGCCGCCGCTGCGCCTGAGCGTCTTCCGGGCTTAAGCCGAGCAGAATTAAAACCGCCGCCAGCAGATAAACGCTCGTCCGAAAAAGCGAATTTCCTTTTTTCCTCAATGTCAGTTCCCGCTTGTTGCTCACAGAATTTCTCCTCTTAAATAATTTGTTTTGCCGGTTTCCGGCTTTTGCCTTTAGCGTCGCCGTCCGGCTGAACGCGCGCGGGCGCGGTCGATTGCCGGATAATCAAATTGGTCGGAATGCGAATTTCGATTCCCTGCTGCCCGGCGTCTTCCACGCTGCGAATCAAAACTTCGATTGCCCGCCGCCCAAGCTCGTTGAGCGGCAGATTCACGGTCGTCAGCGCCGGTTTCGTCAAAGCGGCGAAGGCGATATTGTCGAAGCCGACGATGGAAATGTCGCGCGGAACGCTCAAGCCCGCCGCCTCGAATTCGCTGATAGCGCCGATTGCCGTTAAATCGTTGGCGCAGATGACCGCCGTCGGCAGATTCGCGCGCGGCGTCGCCAAAATCTCGTTCGCCGCGCGCTGCCCGCCTTCGATTTTGAAATTGCCGTAAAAAATCATTTCGGGCGCGTCGGGAAAAAGCTGCCGCATCGTTTTGCGAAAAGCTTCGAGCCGCCGCTGCGAAGAACGCAGGTTAGTATTTCCGCCGATAAAAGCGATGCGGCGATGACCGAGCGCGACCAGGTGCAGAATCGCCTGCTCGATGCCCTCGTCGTAATCGACGCGCAGGTTGCTCATCTGCAAGCCCGGCTCGCCGACGTCCAGAAAAACCACCGGAACTTCGCGCTGCGCCAGCTCGTCCACCAGTTTTTTGTCCATTTCCGAAGTCATCACGGCGACGCCCGCAACCTTTCGCTCGATAAATCGCTGAACGTAATGCGAGGTGCGCTCGGTGTCGTAGTTCGTATTTGAAAGAACGACGTCGTAACCGCGCTCGAAAGCCGCCGCTTCGATGGCTTTGACCAGCTCGGGAAAAAACGGGTTGACGATGTCGGAAATGACCAGCCCGATTATCCGGCTTCTGCCCGAGGCAAGGCTGCGCGCGTGCGCGTTCGGGTAATAGCGGCATTGTTCGATGGCTTTCAGCACTCGCTCCCGAACCGCGTCCGAGACGTAGCGAGTGTTGTTGATAACGTGCGAAACCGTCGCGGTCGAAACCCCGGCTTCGCGTGCCACTTCCTTAATGCTGCTCATAATTTATAAATAAACTGCAAGCGCCCTTTTTGCCTTTTCGTCGATATTTAATGAATTGCCGCCGGCTTTAGCTTTTATGAATTGCCGCCGGCTTCAGCCAATGGACAAAATTAACAAGTAAACAACCGGCTTTAGCCGAATTTAATAAAAATCAATCTTCTTTTTTTTGCTTTAGCTCAAATTCGGCTAAAGCAAAAAGGGATTTTATTATTTCAAAGATATTCGGCTAAAGCCGTTGTCTTTGATTCAATTCATCCACCGGCTAAAGCTGGCGGCAATTCATAAAACAATATGTCAACAGCACTTAACTCAATTCATTAAATAATTATTTCATTCGCGCCTTCGCTCGCCTCGGAAACTAAAATGGTCGTCCTGATTTTGGTTAATCGCTCGTATTCCGCGCCGATTTTTTTCTTAAAAGCGTCGAGATTTTCTCTTCTCACCAGGTTGACGGTCGAGCCGCCGAAGCCGCCGCCCGTCATCCGCGCGCCGAGAACGCCGTCGGTTTCCCCGGCGATTTCGACCAGCGTGTCCAGCTCGCGGCAGCTCACCTCGTAATCGTCTCTGAGGCTTTCGTGCGACTGCCACATCAGGCGACCGAACTCGCTTAAGTCTTTGCGTTTTAAGGCGTTTGCGGCTTGCTGCGTGCGCTCGTTTTCCGTCACGACGTGGCGGGTGCGGCGGCGAATCAATTCCGGCAGCTGACCGGCGTATTTTTCAAATTCCTCGCGGCTGACGTCTCTTAATTCGCGCGCGTCCGGCAGATTTTCCTTTAAAATCCGCACCGCCTGCTCGCATTCGGCGCGGCGCGTGTTGTAACCGCTGGTCGCCAAATCGTGTTTAACGTTCGTATCGCAGATGACGACGGCGACTTCGCGCGTGTCGAGCGGCACGTGCTCAAATTCCAGCGTGCGGCAATCGAGCAAAAGCGCGTGCTGCGCGCGGGCGTGCGCCGAAACGAACTGGTCCATAATCCCCACTTTCGCGCCGACGTATTCGTGCTCGGTCTGCTGACCGATTCTCGCCAGCGTCGCGCGCTCGACCGTCCGACCGGACAGCTCGCTCAAAGCCAAGCCCCTCGCCATTTCCAGCGCCGCCGAAGACGAAAGCCCCGCGCCGCCCGGCACGTCCGACCAGAGCACCAAATCCGCGCCCTTTAATCGCACGTTTCCGCCTTCCAGAAGCCGCGCCACGCCTTCGATGTAATTCAGCCAAAAGCCTTTTTTCCGCTCCTGTTCGTTATCCAAATCAAACTGCGCCGTCTCGTCCAGATTGACCGTATAAACGCGGATTACACGGTCGTCTCTCTCGCGAATCGCGACCGCCGCTTCCCTGTCAATCGCCATCGGGAGGACGAAACCGCCGTTGTAATCGGTGTGCTCGCCGATTAAATTAACGCGTCCGGGCGCGCGAAAAAGTCGCGGCTCGCCGCTCGCGCCGCTGTCGCCGCCGTAAACTTCTGTAAACTTTTCTTTTAACCTTTGCGGGTCAATCATTCTTTCGTCTTCCAGGAAACATTTTCTACCAGCGCGCGCAGCTCGGCTGCCTTTTCTTCCGCCAGCGTGTCGTTGATAAACATTCCGGCTCCGGTTTCGCTGCCCGCCAGATATTTCAGCTTCGTCGCCGTCCGGAGCGGCGGGTAGAATTCGATGTGAAAATGATAAAAATCGTAATTTTCGCCGTCCGAAGGCTTCTGGTGCAAGACCATCATATACGGGAACGAGATATTAAATAGCTTGTCGAAAGCGACCAGAACCTGTTTCAGAATCTCCGCCAAATCAATCTGCTCACGCGCCGTAAGCTCCGTTAAATCAAGCAGATGCCGTTTTGCCGAAATGTGCAGCTCATACGGGTAGCGCGCGAAAAACGGGATATACGCGGCGAAGCTCTCGTTTTCGACCACGATTCGGCGACCGTCCGATTTTTCCTTTTTCAGAATGTCGCAGAGCAGGCAGTTTCCCGTCTCGGCGTGATGCTTTCTCGACTGCTCGATTTCGCGCAGAACGCGCGGCGGCACGAACGGGTAAGCGTAAATCTGCCCGTGCGGATGATGCAAGGTCACGCCGATTGCCTCGCCCTTATTTTCAAAGATAAAAACGTATTCGACGAATTCGAGCGCAGACAAATCGCGAAACCTGTCCGTCCAGACCTGAACTAATTTATAAATCCGCTCGACCGGCTCGTTTGCCAGCGTCGAAGAATGATTCGGCGTGTAAACGACGACCTCGCATTCGCCGAAACTCGGTCGGACGGGATATAGGTCGTCGCCCGCAATCGCCGGTTCGGGCGGATTGGGCGAAAGCGACGGAAAGCGGTTTTCAAAAACCGCTATGTCGTAATCCGATTCGGGAATCTCGGTCGGAAAGCCGCCCGGCTGGGTCGGGCAGAGCGGGCAGAAATCTTTCGGCGGCAGAAACGTCCTGTCCTGCCGGTGCGTCGCCGTCGCCAGCCATTCGCCGAGCAGCGGATGCCATCTGAGCTCAGACATTTTCGCTTTCCTCCGTGTTTTCTATTTCCGCCGCTGCCGTCGCCTGCGTCGTCGTTTCGGAATTTCTGCTCGCGCCGCCGCCGTCGCCGAAAGTATAATAAATAATATAACGCCGTCCGTCCGCCATCATCTCTCGACGCTTTCGCATTTCGCCGACGCTGCCTGTTTCCGTCGTTTTCCCCTTGTCTTCCATATTCGTTTAGCGGCGGATTTTCGGCGCTTTCTGCTTTCCGAGCGCGGGCGTTCCGCCTTCCGCCGTCCAGACCCAGCCGTTTTTATAAACCAGACGATTTATCAGCATCACGCGCCGGTCGCCGCGGTCGCCGCCGATGCTTTCCTCTTTCGCCAGCTTGCGGTTTTTCGCGTTGATGGCGTGATAAATAATCCAATCCTGACCTTTGTCGTCGCGAATCACCGAATTATGACCGGGCGCAATCCATTCGGCGTTCATTTCCAGAATCACGCTGTTTTTTCTGCCCGGAACAGCCTGCGCCAGTGTCTCGAAAGGTCCGGTCGCGCTTTTCGAGCGCGCCACCATCACGGCGTAATGCGCCTTCTCGCCACAGCAGTTGTCGCCCGAATAAAACAAATAATAATAGCCCTTTCGGTAAATCACCCACGCGCCTTCGATAAGCCGCTGGTAATTATCGGGATTTTCGTCCTTTATCGGAGAAATCAAATCAATCGTCCGGCTATTAGCGGCAAACTCGATTCGATTCGGCGCAAGCTCGCGGACTTTTATCGGATGAAAACCGCTTCCCCAGTACAAAAGCCGCTTTCCGGTCTTCGGGTCGTCAAACGCCATCGGGTCGATGTTTATAAAACTTTCGCCGCATTGCAGAGGCTTTCCGACATCTTTAAAAGGTCCGGCGGGCGAATCGGCGACGGCGACCGCCAGGCACAAACCCGTCAACGTGTTCGGGTCAGCCGAATAATACATAAAATATTTTCCGTCGGCTTCCGAAACGTGCGGCGCCCAGAATTTCGGCTCGGGCTTATCCGCCCAGACGGGTCTTTCCGGCAAGGCGTCTGGCAAACGCTGCCAGTTAATCAAATCTTTCGAGCGCGCCGCCTGAATGTGATGCAGCTTGCCGTCAACAATCGTCTGCGTCGCGTAAGCGTAAAAATATCCGTCCGAGGCGCGAATCACGGTCGGGTCGGGAAAATCGAAATCGAAAATCGGATTCTGAAATTCGCCGCTCGCCGCCTTCGTCTGCTGCGCCGCCGCTGAAGGCGTATAAAACACCGCCGCGCACAGGAAAATCAACGCCGCGCAGAACGATTTTTTGTAAGCAAGATTAAGCATCCGTCTCTGAAATAAATAATTCCAATAAATAATTTCGTCGCCGATTTGTCAACGCGACGAGGCTCGCTATCTTCGCCGGTTGATAAACGGCGCGACCCGTACTTCTTTGGTCGGCGCGCCGAATTCAGCCCGCACCCAGCCGTCCGCGCCGTAAACCAGGCGATTTATCAGCAACACGCGCCCGCGCGGTCTGTCTTCCGGGTGATACGCGTGATAAACAATCCAATCGGTAGATTTATCGTCGCGGATAACCGAATTGTGACCGGGACCGAGCCAGTTTGCGTTTCCCTGTATAATCACGCCGTTGTTCTCCGGCAAAACCGTAAACGGTCCGGTCGGGCTGGTCGAGCGCGAAACCATCACGGCGTAGTGCGCGCTGGTGCAGCAATCGTCGCCCGAAAAAAACAAATAATAAAACCCGTTGCGATACGTCACCCACGCGCCCTCGACCAAATCGCGATAGCTGTTCGGACTCGGGTCAACGATGGGAAATATCAGGTTGACCGGCTGCGAGCCGGGCAGAAAATCCAGTCGGTTCGCCGCCAGCTCCTGCACTTTTATCGGCTCGAATCCGCTGCCCCAGTAGAGATATTTTCTGCCCGTCTGCGGGTCGTCAAACGCCATCGGGTCGATATTGACAAAGCCGCCGCCGCATTTCAAAGGCGTGCCCCTGTCCGTAAAAGGTCCCGCCGGATTGGTCGCCGTCGCCACCGCCAGGCAAAGCCCGGTCTGCGCGTTCGGGTCGGCGGAATAATACATAAAATATGTTCCATCGGCTTCCGAAACGTGCGGCGCCCAGAAATTCTGCGTCTGATTTGCCCAGACGGGCTTGGTCGGCAGAGCGTCGCCGATATACTGCCAGCTTTTCAAATCAGCCGAGCGCGCGACCTGTATGTTTCGCCAGACGCCATTGACGATTGTCTGCGTGGCGTAAGCGTAGAAATACCCGTCGGAAGCGCGAATGACGGTCGGGTCGGGAAAGTCGAAATCAAAAACCGGATTTTGATAAAGCGGCGTTTTCCTGTTCAGCCCGACAGGCGTCTGCCCGAAAGCGAGCGCATTCAGCGCCGCGAAAGCCGCGAGCAGCAAAATCAGAATCCGGAATTTGTTTCTATAAAACATAATACTCTCGCGCAAATCAGGAATAAAAACTATTTATAAAACCGCAGCGTCTTTCTTTGCGTCCTTTGCCCCTTTGCGGGAGAAATTTTCTTTGTGCCGGTTGAAGCGATTCTCGGATTTTCAAAACAAATTTCCCGCAAAGACGCAAAGAACGCGAAGAAAATTCATTCGTCACAGCGATTATTTCTACTCTTAGACTCGCGCATCCGGCTGAATCAATAAAATTATTTCGGCACTACGACGCGCGCCGAGTTCCAGTTGTTTTCCGACGAGCCGAAGCCGTAAAGCATCAGGTGAAAAGACTTCGGCATATTTTTAATCGTTTTCGTCAGCCCGATTTGCGCGTCCTGCGGCTTGCCGTCCGGGCTGTTGATGATAAATAAAAATTCGTCGCCGCGACGCGCAATGGACAAAACCGGATTTTTCATTTTCGTGCCGAGATTGCGGTTGTCGAGCCGCTCGCCGCGCCCGTCCGTCACCGCCCACGCTTCAAACGTGCCTTCGCTGGTCAGAATCCACTCGATGCGGTTGCGCCCCGAGCCGTCGAACAAAATCGTCAGCGCGGCGAAACCGATGGTCGAGGCGCGACTGCCCGGCTCGGGATAAGCCGCGCCGACTTTCGCGACCTGCGCTTCGGCGATAAATCTGTCGCCGCTGAACGTTTTCAGGCTGCGGATTCCGGCGCGCGATTTATTGACGCTGCGAATGCGAATTTCGCCGTCTTTGACTTCGAGCTTGCCGCCGCCCGCGCCTTCAAAAGAAAATTTTTCCCATTTCGTCTCGTCCAATTTTTCGCCCGAAAAATCATCCGACCACTCCTCAAACTGCGGCGCGTTTTTCGGCTGTTGCTGCTGCTGCTGCTTCGGCGTTACGGGCGTCGGCGATGGCGTTTGCGCCGGTAAATTAACGGCGAAAGCTGCGGTTAAAACTATTATCCAGATTGTTAAGGCTGACTTCTTTTTCATAAAACCCCTTTTCGATTAAAACTGTACGTTTGCCAGACGGCGAACAAGCTCCTGTCGACCGGCTTCCTTCTGCGCGGTCTGTGTTTCGTTTAATTTTTTATACTTTTCAAAAGCCGCTTTCGATTCTTCGGTGCGCTTCAGGCGCGCCAGCGTGCGACCGAGCTGGTAATGCGCCTCGGCTGAATCGGGCGCGTAGCGGACGCCTTTCTCAAATGCGGCGAGCGCCTTTTGCCAGTCTTCGGCGCGCGCGTAGAGCTTGCCGAGCGCGATGTGCGCCTGTCCCAATTTTTCGTCAAGCTCGACTGAGCGAACGAGGTGCTTTTGAATCAGCGCCGTGTCGCTGGTCGGAATTTTTAAAAGCGTATCGGCGACCAGATAATGCAGAATCGCGTTTTTTTCCTCGACGGCGAGCGCGCGCTGGTAGGTTTTCACGGCTTCCGAGTATTGCGCCTGCTCGACCTGCGACGTCGCCATATAAGCCAGCGCCGGAACGGATTTCGGCTCGATTTCCAGCACACGCTGAAAGGCGTTTCTGGCTTCGACGAGCTTTCCGTCCATCTGCTGCGCGATGCCGAGCACGAGCAGGATGCGCGGCGAATTCGGAAATTCTTTGAGCGCCTCGCTGAGCCGGATTATCGCCGCCGCCGGAGCTTTCGAGTCAATCAGCAGCAAGCCGTAACGGGCGCGATAGAAATCGTTTTTCGGGTCTTTTTCAATCGCCAGCCGCATCGCCGGAATCGCGTTTTCCATATAGCCGCCGCTTTGATAAACGTCGGCGAGCGCGGCGTAAATTCTCGCATCGCTCAAGCCGCGCGCGACCGCCGATTCGAGCAGCTTTCCGGCGGCGCGAATGTCTTTTCGCTGCAGATAAACCTTCGACAATAAGACGAGCGCATTAATATTACCGGCGTCGCGCGCCAATATATATTCAAATTCCTGCCGCGCTTCGTCGAGCAAATCGCTTGCCAGTAGTGCTTTCCCGAGAGATTCGTTTGCCTGCGAATCGGTGAAGGAAATTGAAACGGTTTTTAAGACGGCGGCGTATTCCGCGAATTCTTCGGCAGCGCGCGTTTTCTCGTTCAGCTGCAGGGAAATCAGAATCAGCGCGCGCAGAATTTCGACGTCGGGCGCGATTGCTTTGACTTTTTCAAACAGCTCGCGCGCGGCTTTTAAATTATTTTCGGCGATGCGGATTTGCCCGAGATTAACGAGCGCGCTCGGCTGGTTCGGATTTGCCGCCAAAGAAGCGGTAAATTCCCTGGCGGCTTCGGCGCGGCGGTTGAGCCGGACGAGAATCGCGCCGTAATTATTGCGAGTTTCGGGAGCTTGCGGAGCGAGACGCGCGGCGAGCGCGAAATGTTTCTCCGCCGCCGCCAAGTCGTTTTTGCGGTCGGCGATGATGCCCGCCAGAGAGTGCGCCGTGACGTTGCGGGGCGCGACTGCAAGCACTTCGCGGACGAGCTTTTCGGCGCGCGCGAGGTCGCTTGAAGCGAGAGCGTCGCCGGCTTCGGACAACTTTTGTTCGATTGATTGATTTTTTAAATTTGCGGGTTTTGTCGGCTGCGCCGTCGATGCCGAAGGCGTATAAAAACACCACACGCAGCCCGTCAAAAGAAAACTGCCGATGTATTTTCGCGCCTTATAAAGCATCAATAAACCAGAAAGTCTGCTGCTGCTGAAAGATTAAACAGCGGCGTGAGAATATGTTTTTACGCTAAAACACATCCTCACGCCGCAGATTACGAGCCGCCTTTAGAAAATAATTCTGGCTCGGAATTGAATGACGCGCGGCTCGACGGTCGCGCCTTCCGCGCCGAAGTTCGTATTGTTGAACGTACCGTTGGCGTTCGGCGTGCCGAGGAAAGTGTCCGGCGTCAGATAGCGAACGCGGTTGAACAGATTGAAGATTTCCGCGCCGACCTCGAAGGTAACCGTTTCGGTCAGACGCGTTTTCTTCAGAACGTTCAGGTTTTCCGAGAAATACGGCGACGAGCGGACGTCGTCGTTGACCGCCGGAGCATTTCCGAAAAACCGCAGCGGGTCGGAGTAGTATTGACCGTAAGCCGGGTTGACCTGACCGTTGACGATAAACGCCGGACCGGCGTTATAGCTCGGCGGCGCGGAGAACGCCTGGCAGTTCAGGACGAAGCGTCTGCCGATTTCGGCGCGGACATTCGGATTGCAGGCGCGCGGGTCGCCGATGGACTGTCCCGTCAGATTCGGACGCAGATTTCCGTTGTAACCGGCAAGCTGCAAAATTCCGCTGTAATTCTGGTCGATGGCGAAAACCAGCGGCGTTCCCTGCTGGTAACGGAAAATTCCGCCGACCTGCCAGCCGCCGAAAATGGCGTTGACGAAGCCGCCCTGATTCAGATAAGCCTTGCCTTTGCCGAACGGCAGCTCAGCTAGGAAATTAAACACCAGAACGTGCGGCGAATTGGTCGGCGAAATGGTCTTTAAAGATTCGGTGTCGAACGGATTCTGCAAAACTCCGCTCAGCGCCGAGCCGCCGCCCAGAATGTCCTCCGAAGCGTTGGTGATAAGCCTGGAGAAAGTGTAGGACAAACCGAATTGATACCCTTGCGCGAAACGACGCTCGAATTTCGCCTGAAGCGCATTGTAGTTGCTTTCGCCCTTGCTTTCCAGATAGTTGTCGATGTTCGTGCCGTATTGCGGGAACGGTCTTAAAGCCTGTGCGACCGAGCCGTTAAAGCCCGTGTAAACGGCGTTTCCGTTTGCCGGAAGGGTGACGCCGACGCTCTGAGCGTAAGCCCGCTGCTGCGCGGTGACGGCGTTGATGTTCGTGTTCAGAATTTCCGCGCCGAGCTTTAAGGTGTCGAGCGGAAGCGCGTTAAAGCGTGTGAAATTCGAGCGCAGGCGGTCGGCGCGGTGTCCGATATAGCCAATCGAGGCGACGAATTTATACGGCAGCTCGCGCTGCAAATCGACCGTATACTGCAAGGTGCGTCCGGTCTTGAAGTTTCTGTCGAAGAACGGCAGCACGACGCCCAAATCGCCGACATACTGGCTGTTCGGGTCAACCGGCGAAAGCGCGCGGAAACTCGATAAAAACTGGTTCGGCGGCGTATTGCGACCGTTCGGCGTGAAAAGCGTATCGACGTTGTAGCCGATTGTTCCGCCCTTGATTGTGCCGCCGCCGTTCAAGCCGTAAAGAATCGGCGCGTAGTATAAGCCGATGCCGCCGCGAATGACCGTGCGGCTGTCGAAAGCGTAAGCCGCGCCGAGACGCGGACCGATATTGGTTTTATCGGTCGGCGACAACGAGCGAAATTCGGACTGCACGCCGCCCTGCCCGGCTGCTCCGGCGAGCGCGCCGCGCCTGCCGATAACCGGGTTAATGGCGTCCGGGTCGAACGTGCGGTAGCGATCCCGCGATTCGTAACGCTGTCCCGGCAAATCGTAGCGCAAGCCCACGTTAACCGTCAGCTTTTGCGTGAACTTGATGTCGTCCTGAATAAAATAGCTCTGCGACAACTGGCGAAACGCCGGGTCGAACGAGTTGTTTTCGGTAAACGACCATTCGGTCGCGCCCGTAATCAAGCTGGCGATAGCCGAGCCGCTGTTCGGCACGTCGTCGCGCGAGGTCTGGTCTTCGTGAAAGCCGAAGCGACCGCCCGGGTGCAGCGTCTGCTGCACGTTAAACTGCGCGCTGCGCATCGAAGCGCCGAATTTAAACGTATGCTTGCCGCGAACGTAGGTGACGAAATCGCTGATTTCCAGCGCGGCGTCACGAATGCGGTCGGTAAAGTCGACGCCGCCGATGTCGACGCTGTAGCGCGGGTCGTTGGCGTTGTTCGACGCGCCGACGAAGTCAATCAGCGGAAACGCCAGATTGGAAGTCGCGTTGCGCGGAATGCCGAGCGAAGACGTGTCGAACGGATAAGTCGAGTTCAGGTTGCCGACGTCATAGAACGTGTAGCCGACGTTCAGGTGATTCAGCAAGGTCGGCGTAATCGTGTAATCGTGCTGGACGCGACCGATATTCGAGCGGAAGGTCTGATTCCAGGCGCTGAAAGCCTCGACGAAAGGCAGCGGCAGCTGCGGAATCGGTCCGGCGATTCTTTCGTTGTCCTTGCGCGAATAGCTGAAAGTCAGGCGCTGCTTGTCCGTAACAACGAAATCGGTCTTAATCGTAATCTGGTTGGATTCGTTCGGCACGACGACCGAACCGGCGTAGTTGTTGTGCACGCCGGGACGATTCGGCAGCGGGAAATACTGCATAATCGCAAAGCCCGCCGGGTCGAAAGCCGATTGCGGAATGATGTTGCCCGGAAACTGCTGGCGGACGTTCGACGGCTGGCGCGGGTCGAAAATTCTGATGCCCTGCGGGAAAACGCTCAAAACATACGGGTCGGTCAGATATTCCGAAAAGTCGCCTTGCCGCATTTTTGCCGTCGGCACAGTGGTTAAGGAATTCGCTCCGCGGATAAAACGATAGCCTTCGTAATTGAAGAAGAAAAACGCGCGGTCTCGCAGGCTGCGCACGAAACCGCCGGGCGTGCCCTCGCCGAAATTCGGGATGTAAATCGGACCGCCGATATTGAAGCCGTAGTTGTTCTGGTTATCGCGGTCGCGCTTGAATCCGCGCGCCTTGTTGTAAACCGAGTTGGCGTTGAAAACCTCGTTGCGGACGATGTCGTAAGCCTCGCCGTGAAACTCGTTCGTGCCGGATTTCAGGGTAAAGTTGACGATACCGCCCGACGAGTTGCCGAATTCCGCCGAATAGGAGTTGGTTGAAATGGTAAATTCCTGGTAAGCGTTCGGTCCCGGCGCGACTTCGGTAAAGAAGTTGCCGTTTTGCGTGCGCCGCGTGCTCGCGCCGTCAATCAGAATCTCGACGCCCGCGCCCTGACCGCCGCTGACGCGGAAGTTCGAGGCGTTGTTGTTGCCGCTCGTATCGGTCGCGCCGACGTTGCTGTCGAGAAAGATAAAGGACAGGGGCGTGCGACCGCCCGATTCCGAGGCGACGACCAGCGGCAATTCCTTCACCTGCCGCTCGGTCACGTTCGTCTGCCTGACGGGCGTTTCGGCGTTTATGGCTTCGGCTTCGGCATTAATCGTCACTTCACTGGTTACCCCGCCGACTTCGAGCTTGATGTCTAAGGAGTGGGTCACCTGAACGGCTACTTTATAGTCCGTGATGGTGGTTTTTTGAAAGCCCTGCGCCTCGACCGATATCTGGTAAACGCTGGCGCGGACTTCCGGGAACACATAGATTCCGTCGTCGCTTGTCGTTGTTTCGCGCGTCTCTCCGGTTTCAGTGCCGGACAAAATGACCCGCGCGCCCGGAACCGCCGCTCCGCTCACGTCAGTCACCGTTCCGCGAATCGAGCCGCGGTCGCTCTGCGCGAAGACGGCTGACGCGGCGCATCCAATAATTAACATCAGCAGCGCAGCAGCCGCTGATAGTCTTAGTGGCTTCATACCTTCCAACTCCTTAAATTTTAGTAAAGAATAGCTTAAATAATAAAGACTGATTAAAAAAATAGGAGACGTTCAAGACCTGCCGGTCTTAAAAAAATTTATAAACACGCCGTTATAAAAGATTTAAAATAAACCGGCGAATATTAATTAATTTCTACTAAAAATAAAGATTGGTTAAGCCTTTACGTAAACGTTTAACTTCTATGCAAGTATTAATCAACTCGCTCGAAATTGTCAATCAATTATGAAAATAATTCATCGGGTCGATGCAGAATTTCGATAGCCGAAACGGGAATGAACGAAAAACGGAAAATGGAAAACGAAAAATTTAAAGATTGCTTCCATTTTCCGTTTTCCGTTCTCTTTATTTTGTCGCGATGCCCTTGCCTTCCTGTATCACGAACGCGCGGTCGACGGCGGGAATGTGTATCGTTTCGACGCTTCCGCCCGCCCAGCGGATTTCCAGCCGGTCGATTTTTTCCGCCGCGCCCAATCCGATGTGAAGCCGCTGGTCGGATTGCGAAGAATAGCTCGCGCCGCTGAAAACATCGAAACGCTGCCGGAGATTGCCGGTCGTGACGAAAACGGTTGAGCCGACGGCGTCTTTCGGAGTTTTTTTCGCCGGGTCGCCGACCAGCTTCAGCGAAAGCCAGTGATTTTTCGAGGCGGTCACGTTTCGCAGAAGCGTCGGCGCGGCGTCCAGATTGTTAATTACCGCGTCCTCGCGCCCGTCGCCGTCGAAATCGCCGAGGGCAAGCCCGCGCGCCGGAATCGCAATCGCCAAGCCGCTGTTCGGCGCAGCCGGAACACGCTCAAAGCCGACCAGCTTCGTTTTCGCGTCCGCCTGCCGGTTGCGAAAAAGCAGCAACTGCTGCGCGTAGCTCGTGCCCCATTGAAAATTATCGACCTGCGGGTAGATATGCCCGTTGGCGACCAGAATGTCCTTCCAGCCGTCGTTGTCGAAATCGAAAAACAAAGTTCCCCAGCCGAGAAACGGGATGGTCGGCTCGCCCAAGCCGGTCTGAAAAGTGACGTCCGTAAAATTCGCGCCGCCGTCGTTGCGGTAAAGCGTGTTTGAATCGTCCGAGAAATTCGTGATGTGAAAATCCACGCGCCCGTCGTTGTCGTAATCGCCGACCGCCAAGCCCATCCCGGCTTGCTCGCGCCCGTTTTCGTTCAGTGCGATGCCGGACGGGTAACCGATTTCTTCAAACCTGCCGTCGCCCTTGTTCAGATAAAGCTGTTTCGGCGTCGAATCGTTGACGACC
>JALZHR010000572.1 GCA_030860665.1 Acidobacteriota bacterium | reverse complement strand
CCTTTACGCCGCAGACCGTGCAGGTCAACGACAATCTGACGAACGTGGATTTCGTCGCCGAACCGTAACTTCAAGCCGACAGGCGCTGATAATTTCAAGGCGGTCTTGCTTAAGACCGCCTTTTTTTGCGCCCGGAAGGCGGAAATGTTTTCCGCCTGAGAATAAAATACTTACCGGCATTGAAAATGTTTGAGTTAGAATAAACGTATGGCAAAAAAACCCGGCATTTTCCCGACATTTTTTATTTCCGGTTTTGAATGTTCCACGTTTCTCTGGAAAGATAAGCGCCGCCGCAATCTGGTCGCGGAAACGCAGCACGACAAATGCGCGCGCGAGGATTACAGTGTTCTGCGCGACCTCGGCATCGCCGTGGCGCGCGAGGGAATCCCGTGGTCGTCCGTCGATAAAGGCGGCGGGCAATACGATTTTTCCTTCATTGACCCGATGATTGAGGCGATGAACGAAGCGCAGGTCGTTCCGATTTGGGATTTGTGCCATTACGGCTACCCGGACGATTTAGACCCTTTTTCGGAGGAATTTACCGAGCGGTTCGCCGATTACTGCCGCGCCGCCGCCCGGTATGTCGCGCCGCGCCTACGCGCTCCGCATTTTTTTACGCCGGTAAACGAAATCACGTTTTTTTCGTTTATCGGCGGCGAATGGGGCTGGGTCGCGCCTTATAGAAATACGAAGGAAGACCGCTTTAAGCTGCGCCTCGCCTTATGCAAAGCCGCGATTGCGGGCGTTAAGGCGATTCGCGAAATCGAGCCGGAAGCGCGAATGGTTCACATCGACCCGCTCGTGCAGGTCGTCGCGCCGCGCGACCGACCCGATTTGGCGGAAGCCGCGCATCACGAAACCTACGTCGATACTTTTCTGGCGTGGGACATTCTTTTCGGAAAAGAGCACCCGGAACTCGGCGGCTCGCCCGAAATTCTGGATATTGTCGGCGCTAATAATTATTCTTTCGGGCAGATGGAATATCGCGAAAAAGGTCCGCACGCCGCGCTCGAGCCGCACGATGACCGCATCGAGCCGCTCTGCGATTTGATGAAGCGCGTCTGGGAGCGATACCGCCGACCGATGATTATCGGCGAAACCAGCGGGCTGGGCGGCGGTCGCGCGGCGTGGCTCAAGGACGTGATGGAAGAATCGCTCGCCGCCGTAAATCAGGGAATGGATTTGCACGGCATCTGCCTGTTTCCCGCCGTCGATATGCCGGACTGGCACACCGGCAAGTGGCTGCACAACGGCATCTGCGATTTGGAAGAATGCGAAGACGGTCGCCTGCGCCGCATCCCGAGCGAAAATTACGTCAACGAGCTACGCCGCTGGCAGAAAGAATTAAACCGCGTCACCGCGCTCGACAAAGACCCGTTCAGCGACCCGGTCGAGCTTCAAGACGTCATCGACGCCGCCCGAAGACTTCAGACAAAGCCGGATAAAGATTGGAGTTAATCAATTTAAGAAGACCGCGCCGTGCGCCGGAAATGAGCCGCCAGCGGCGAAAGCCCGCAATATTCTGTAACAAAATATGAGCAGCCGGCGTATTATTAAGTGAAAAAAATCCGGTTCCGTAATCCGAGACGAATATGTTAAAAAAATTAGCGCCCGGCTGCTCTAACGGAAAAGTTCTGAAAAGCTTCGATACGGCGGGCTTTATTATGACCGAGGTCGCGTATTCGGCGCAGAGCCGGCTTGCGGAGCATTCGCACGAAAATGCTCATTTCTGCTTTGTTTTGCAGGGAACTTATACCGAGTCGCACAACCGGCAGGAGCTGGAATGCGCGCCGTCCACCTTAACCTTCCGCCCGCCGGGCGAGGTTCACGAAGACAAATTTCACAATCAGGAAGTTCGGGTTTTTACCATCGAGATTCCGCCGCGCTGGATGCAGCGGCTCGAACAGGATTCGATATATCTGGGGCGCTCGGTCAATTTCAAAGGCGATTCGGTCACGCGGTTGTCCGAGCGGATTGTCCGCGAGTTTCGCCGAATGGACACCGCCGCCGGTTTGATAATCGAAGGTCTGACGCTCGAAATAATGGCGGAGACGGCGCGGCGCGCGGCGCAGAAAAACGGCGGGCAGGCGATTCCTTACTGGCTCAAACGCGCGAAAGAGCTGCTTCACGCGCGCTTCAGCGAAAATCTGACGCTCGAGCACATTGCCGCACAGGTCGGCGTTCACCCGGTTCACCTGTCGAGCGTGTTCCGCCGGAAATATCACTGCACCGTCGGCGAATATATCCGCCAGCTCAGAATCGAATACGCCTGCCGCGAAATCGCCAAAGGCGAGATGCCGCTGGCGATAATCGCGCTGGAAGCCGGATTTGCCAATCAGGGGCATTTTTCCGCCGCGTTTAAACGCCTGACCGGCTTGACGCCCGCCGCCTACAGAAATTTTTCCCGCCAATCTTAAACCGATATAAAAAACTTAAGCCTGCGTAAGACGCCCGCAGCGGAGCGATTCTAGAATGTGAATAAAGAACCGGCGGCTTTATTCGCTAATCAAAAATCGCTGCTGCTGCTGAAAGGGAAATCGTATGAAATTGAGAAAAAATATCTCGGGCTTTTGCTTCGTTATTGTGATGCTTTTCTTCTGCGCCGCGAGCGCGGACGCGGAAATTACGGCAATCAGAGCCGGAAAACTGGTCAATCCCGAAACCGGCGCGACCTCGGTCAATCAAATCATTCTGGTCGAGAACGATACGATTAAGGAAATCGGCGCGAATGTCGCGATTCCGGCGGGGGCGACCGTTATAGACCTTTCAAGACACACGGTTCTGCCCGGTCTTTTCGACGCGCACTCGCATATGTGTTTGAACGTCGCGCCCGCGCAGAATCAGCTTTTCTACACATTGCAGGTTCCGACGCCTTACCGCGCCATTCAGGGCGTCGCCAACGCGCGGACGATGCTGGAATCGGGTTTCACGACGATTCGCGATGTCGGAAACAACGGAAATTACGCGGACGTATCTTTGATGTACGCGCTGGATAGAGGCATCGTGCCGGGTCCGACGATGATTGCCGCCGGAAGAATCATCGCGCCTTTCGGCGGGCAATACCAGATTCAGCCCGAGCGGCGCGGGCTTTCCGAGCCGGAATATTTTTTCGCCGACACCAGGGACGAGCTTCGCAAAGCCATCCGCGAAAACATTCATTACGGCGCGCGCGTCATCAAAATCGTCGTCGACGACCAGCGATATATTTATACGACGGACGACATCAAATTTATCGTCGCGGAAGCGGCGAACGCCGGGTTAAAAGTCGCGGCGCACGCCTGGACGG
>JALZHR010000473.1 GCA_030860665.1 Acidobacteriota bacterium | reverse complement strand
GTGTAACTGCGAGCAGGCGATAAGACGCGAGGGTTTTCCGAAGTGGGCGTTTTTAGGCTTGGCGGTCATCCCGTTAATATTTATATTCCGCGACCGCGACCGGCGTAAACACACGCCGCCGCCGCCTCACACGCAGACTCCGCCGCCGACGGAAACGCCGACGCCGATGACGCCGACACCGACGCCGACGATGACGCCGAAAGTGACGCCGACGCCCGAGCCTGTGCCGGAGCCGATGACGATTCTGCTTTTCGGAACGGGGCTGGCGAGCATCGGGCTTGCCGCGCGCCGCAGGCTCAGAAAACGCGACAGCGGCGACGGCAGCGGCGACAGCGGCGAGCAGAACGAAAGTTGAAATTATGAAATGAAAACCCGATAGCTGCGGCTACGGCTACTGCGGCAGCGGCGGTCGGGTTTTCATTCCGCATAAATTTTGAAAATTTTTATAAAGATTTGACGAAATGACGAGCCGATTTCGCTTCAGCCGTCAGGTCAAGGAATCGAGGAAGAAAAGATGCGAAGAATGAGCTGCAATTTAATACTCGCCGTCGGGCTGATTTTAACGCTCGGATGGGTCACGGAAAATTTCGCCGCCAATAATCCGCCGGACGTGAAAAGACCGAAAAACGCGGGAATTCTGTCCGTGCAGGTGACTTTCGACGCGCCCGCGCGCGCGGCGACTTACCGCGTGCTGGTGGACGGCGTCGAAGTCGGCATCGCGGGCAACGCGACCCCGGCGGAATTCTATCTTTCGCCCGGCATTCACACGGTTGAAATCGAGGGTCCGAACGACCAGGTTTTCGTCAAGGAAGTCGAAATCAGAAGAGGCGTAAAAAACTGCATCTGCCTGCGCGTGGTCGAGAAAACGGAGAGAAGACCGTGCCCGTATGACGTTCGCGTCGATGCGCCGAGCCAGGTCAAAGAAGGCGATTTGGTGACCTTTGTCGCCGTCAACGCCATTTCGGCGAGCGTTCCGATTAATTATCGCTGGCGCATAACGCCCGAAACGGCTCGCGTCACCAGCGGCGGAAACGGAACGGCGTCCGTCACGGTCGACAGCACCGGACTCGGTCGGCAAACCATTACCGCCGAGCTGGACGTGACCGACGACGTTTACGGTCCGACCTGTATGCAGAAAAATACGGTCAACGTGCCGGTTATGCCGGAAGAACGCATCGTGCCGGAAGCGATTCGCTGCGACGTGTTTGAATCGACCTCGTTCGACGACGACAAATATCGCTTCGACAACTGCGTTATCCAGCTGCGCAATCGTCCCGACGCACAGCTTTACATTATCATCTATCAAGGCACTGACCGCCTGAGCCGCACGCGCACGACCGCCGATCTGGTCAGACGCCGAACGATGGATTATCTGGTCAGAACGCGCGGCGTCGACCCGAGGCGAATCCAGATTATAATGGGCGGCACGCGTCCGCGCACGTCTCTGGAACTCTGGATTGTTCCGCCGGGCGCATCTCTCCCCGTTCCGAACGATTAATCAGTCGGACATTTATAAATGCACAGGCGCAAAAGGACGGCTCCGGTCGTCCTTTTTTATTTTGCTCTTTGTCCGCCCGCGCCGTCCGTTGTAAAATCTAGATTTTGAAGCTTAAAAAGGCGGAAGCGCGACAGTTTGCGGGGCGTATCTATCAGCCGAAGAAAAACACGCGCCATAGCTGCCCGTGTTTCCGCCTTAAATCGCAAATCGAAAATCGCAAATTATTTTATGTCAGCACCTAATATCGAAACGATTGTCAGCCTCTCGAAGCGCAGAGGCTTTGTTTTTCCCGCTTCGGAAATTTACGGCGGGCTGGGAAGCAGTTGGGATTACGGCTCGCTCGGGGTCGAGTTGGCGAATAATATCAAGCGGAGCTGGTGGCGCTGGCTCGTCCACGAGCGCGACGATATCGAAGGGCTGGATTCTTCGATTATCCAGAATCGCCTGGTCTGGAAATACTCCGGTCACGAAACGACTTTTTCCGACCCGCTGGTCGATTGCCGCGATTGCAAATCGAGGTTTCGAGCGGATAAGCTCGAATACCCGAAAATATCGGACGACCCGGAAGCTCAAAAGGAATTCGAGCGGACGCCGGTCGAGCAGTTAATCAAGGATAAAAAGTTTCCGTGCCCGAACTGCGGCGAGAAGGATTTGACCGAGCCGCGACCGTTCAATCTGATGT
>JALZHR010000570.1 GCA_030860665.1 Acidobacteriota bacterium | reverse complement strand
GTCGTAGCCTTCGATGCGGATGCAGGCGGCGAAATGTCCCTTTTTAATTTCGCGCAGCTCCGGCACTTCCTTCGCGCATTCGTCTATCGCCCACGGGCAGCGTGTGCGGAACCGGCAGCCGGAAGGGGGATTTATCGGCGTAGGTACGTCGCCCTGCAAAACGATTCGCTCGCGCTTGCGCGTCGGGTCGGGAACCGGAATCGCCGAAAGCAGCGCTTTTGTGTAAGGCATCAGCGGATTTTCGTATAGCTCGTGCGAATCGGCGATTTCGACGATTTTTCCGAGATACATCACTGCCACGCGCTGCGAGATATGCTCGACGACCGCCAGCCCGTGCGAGATGAAAAGAAAGGTTAAGCCTAATTCCTGCTGCAAATCCTGCAACAGATTGACGACCTGCGCCTGAACGGAAACGTCGAGCGCCGAAACCGGCTCGTCCGCGATAATCAGCTTCGGGTTCAGAGCCAGCGCGCGCGCGATTCCCAATCTCTGACGCTGACCGCCGGAAAATTCGTGCGGGTAGCGATACATATAATTCGGGTCGAGCCCGACTTTTTTCAGCAAATCCGCGACACGCTCCTTCTGCTCGGTTTTATCGCCGATGCCGTGGATTTTCAGCGGCTCGCTGATGATTGAGAGAATCTTCAGGCGCGGGTTGAGGCTCGCATAAGGGTCCTGAAAAATAATCTGCATCTCGCGCCGCAGCTCGCGCAGCTCGTTTTTTCCGAGATTCAGGATGTTTTTATTTTCAAACCAGACTTCGCCCGCGGTCGGCTCGATGAGGCGCAAAAGACAGCGCCCGACGGTCGATTTTCCGCAGCCCGATTCGCCGACCAGACCGAGCGTTTCGCCCGCGAAAATGTCGAACGAAACGTCGTCGACGGCGCGCACTACGTCGTCGCTGTTTTCGACCGGGAAATGTTTGACGAGATTGCGAACCTGTATAAGTTCTTTTTTTTCCGATTTTGTTGCCGTTGCGTCAATCACTCTTCGATTATTCCCTTTGTTCTTTAAAAACTACTTTCTTTAAAACTTTTCAGAATTTCGCCTGCTTAAGGTTTCGGCTTGCCGCCGGTTTCAGCCTTTTTAGATTCTAGAATGACTTTTTCCGCCTCGCGGGCGCTTTTACAGGGCGGACTTTCGACGGAAACCGCAACCTGGCAGGCTTTAGCCAGAAATCTGAGCGCTTGGTCATCGTTCTGCTCGCGCCCCAAGCCGGTTGCCAGCGCGCTGCCATACATAGCGCAGCCCCAGGCGTCGTTTCGCGCGCAGGTTTTTTCAAATGTGTCAGCCGCGCATTTGGTCGCCGCGCCGTTTTCCGTTTCCGAATTGAAAATAACTGCGGCGTAATTCGTGCAGCCGGAAACTATGCCCAGCCTGCACGAGCGCAGAAACAAGGATTTGGCGCTTTTCTCTTCTATTCCCTTCTGCTCCTGCAACAGTATAGCCAGCGCATAGCAGGCGTTGGCGTCGTCCGCCCTGCATTTTTCCAGACATTTTTCCGGGTCGCCCGCGCAGCCCTCGCTTCGATACTCTATCTTTTTTTCAATTTCCGGCATTATCTGCGCCGGACAGGCATCAGCGGGAGACAGCCATTCGGGCTTATTTTGAATATTTTCAATTACCTTTTGCGTCCTTTCCCTCAACTGCTCCAGGGTAAGTTTCTGCTGCGGCTGCTGCGCCGGGCAGCCGGACAGAAAAGCGATTGAAATTAAGAAAATAGTCTTCATAAATATTCAATGCCGGAAATCGTCGGCACAGGAAACGAATCATCCAGCCTTCCAATCCTCGATGATAATCGCGAAGCGCGCGTGGTCACGCCAGCGCCCGCCTATTTTCAGGTATTTTCGCGAAAAGCCTTCTCTGGTAAATCCGCATCTTTGCAGAACGGCGATTGACGCCGTGTTTTCCGGCTGGACGTTGGCTTCGACGCGATGCAGCTTTAACTCTCTAAAAGCGAAGCGCAAAACCAGTTTGACCGCTTCGGTCATATAGCCTTTGCCCGTATATTTTTCGGCGAGATAATAGCCGAGATACGCGTTCTGAAAAGCCTTCCGGAAAATCTGCGAAAGCGCCGCCCCGCCGACAATCGCGCCGTCCTCGTTTCGACAAATCAGAAAACAGCGGTCGGTTTCCGATTCGCTGCGCTTTAAAAAATCGGCGAAGCTCTTTTCGTCAGTCGGCGGATTGACCAGATTGCGGTGAAATTTGCGGCTCGCTTTATTGAGCGCCGTAAATTCCGCGAAATCGCCGCTAGTCGGAAACCGCAAGAACACTTTTTTGCCTTTGACTGTTTTTGACGTTTTCATCGTATAAAACGCATCTGGCTTTTACTTCCTCGTTGATTCGATAAAGCGGAATCTCGCCCGTCGTGCAGACGCCGTCGATGCGGTATTCGCAGCGCGGCGCGAAATGACAGCCGTCCGGCAGGTTCGTCGGACTCGGAACCGTTCCCTGAATCGTCGAAAGCCGCGTGATTTTTTCGTCGCCGAACTCGCGCAGCTTCGGCACGGAGCGCAAAAGCCCTTTCGTATAAGGATGTTTCGGCTCGCGAAAAATTTCTCCGACGCCCGATTCCTCGACGATTTTTCCCGTATACATCACCGCCACGCGGTCGGCGACTTCCGCCACGACGCCCAAATCGTGTGTGATGAGCAGGACGGCGAGCTTGCGGGTCTTTCTGAGATTGTCCAGCAATTCGAGAATCTGCGCCTGAATCGTCACGTCGAGCGCGGTCGTCGGCTCGTCGGCGATTAATAATTCCGGGTCGCAGGCGAGCGCCATCGCAATCATCACTCTCTGTCGCATTCCGCCGGAAAGCTGGTGCGGGTAATCGTTGACGCGCCGCGCCGGGTCCGGGATAGACACTTCCTTCATCGCCGCGATTGCCGCTTCCCAAGCCTGTTTTTTGTTTAAGTTACGATGCAGGCGCAGGGCTTCGGCAATCTGCTCGCCGACCGTGTAAACCGGATTGAGCGAGGTCATCGGGTCCTGGAAAATCATCGCGATGTCGTTGCCGCGAATCTGGCGCAGGCGTTCGACCGAGGCGGTCGTCAATTCCTCGCCTTTAAACTTTATCGAGCCGCCCGCGATTTTTCCCGGCGGTGCAATCAGTCGCATTATCGAGAGCGCGGTGATTGATTTTCCGCAGCCGGATTCGCCCACAAGCCCGAGCAGCTCGCCCTCGTCGATGTAGAAGCTGACGTCGTTGACGGCTTTGACCAGACCGGCGCGTGTCGGAAAATGAGTTTGTAAATTCTGAACTTCCAGTAAATGAGACATTTTTAATATAAAGCGAAGTTATACTCCGCGATTTTTGTTATCGAAATATTCACGTTATTACTGCGTCGCGCCGAAAGAACAAAGATTTTCAGCGCTGCTGCTGCCGCCGTCGCCTGTCCGGTCAAGCCGCAAGGCAGAGCGCAACCGTCAGAATCCGCGTAAGAGCCTTTGACGATAAATCCGCCGTTTGCGTTCGTTCAATTGTTCGGGCAAAAGCGGTCGAGCCGAATAAAAACGGGAAACCGGCGATAAAATAATTCCTGATATTGTTTTCCTCGTGCCGGCTGCTCGGAAATTTAAAAAAGCGTAAAGCTGTATTCCATAATCTTCGTCGCCTTGACGGGCTTTCCGTTTCTTATTTCCGGCTCGAATTTGACTTTCCGCGCCGCTTCCATCGCCGCCCTGACCAGACCGAATTTTCTCAAATTTTCGTGATTCCGCGCCACGTCGCTGACCTGTCCGATTGTTCCGTCGGGCAGAAAAGTTATCCTGACCTGAACCGTGCCCTGAATATTATTCTGACGGGCGGCATCCGTGTAAGCGGCGTGCGGGCGCGACAGGATTTTCAGGGGCTTGTTGATTCCCGGCTGCCGTTGCCGCGTCTGCGGCTGTCGCTGCGCTTCGGCGACGACACAAAAGCTAACTAAACAAAGAAATAACAGAACCGAAACTCTCTTGAACATCCCGATTTTTCCTCTCCGATAAAAGTTTACTTCACAATCTATCGTGTGCAACTCTTTTCATCGCTTTTACTTCAAAGAAATGTTATCATTTTTTCGCATTTCTTGTGCTTAACCGCAAGCCCTAATTGAGGAGATTTTGTCAGTGAGAAAAAGTTTTACCCTTTTCTGCAATCTTTTATTAATAATTTCGATAGCCGCCACGACGTCTTTTGCGCAAACCGCGTCCAGTTCCAGAGTGGCGACGAGCGCGCCGAAAGAGACGATCGCCGCGCCCGGTAAAACCAACCCGGTGACGGTCGAAAAAATCGAACAGGATTTGGCTGAGGC
>JALZHR010000431.1 GCA_030860665.1 Acidobacteriota bacterium | reverse complement strand
ACGGCGCACTCTTTGGCAAAGCCTTCGGCGTGTTCTTCTTCTTTTTCCAGAAAAGATTTCGGCACGAAAAGCGGAAAATAGGCGTTGACGTGCCCGGTCGCCTTGAACATATCGTCCAGAGCGCGCTGCATTTTTTCCCAAATCGCGTAGCCGTAAGGTTTGATGACCATACAGCCGCGCACGGCGGAGTTTTCCGCCAAATCGGCGCGCTTGACGATTTCGTTATACCATTCCGAATAATTTTCGCTGCGTTTCGGTAAACCTTTGCTCATAAATTAGCTGTTAGCTATTAGCTGTTAGTCGTTAGCTTTCAGTATTTAGCTTTCGTATTTCAAAGTAAAGGAAAAATGATAAAGCAAAATAAGGAAACAAACAATTTGTGATTTAAAATTAGCAGAATTTATCCACAACCAAAGCCTTGTTTGTGTATAATTCAGAAAGCAAATAATTTTTAAGGAAAATGAACGGCTAACAGCTAACAGCTAATAGCTAAAAGCTAAAAGATGACCGACTCCGAACTGAATTTTCAGGACACGAAAACCGCTTTTGCCGACAAAACCGACGCGGAGCTGAATGAAAAATACCGCATTTTCAGAATGATGAATTCGCCCGCGATAACCGATTTGGGAACGACCGCCGCGCAAATCGGCTTGCGGCTCGGTCTGCCGATTAAAGGTTTAATCAAAAACACGGTTTTCAAGCAGTTCTGCGGCGGCGAAACCATCGAGGAATGCCAGCCGACGATTGATAAATTAGCCGAATCGAATATCGGCTCGATTCTCGATTATTCCATCGAAGGCAAATCCGAGGAAGCGGTTTTCGACAGCACGAAAAACGAAATCTATCGCACGGTGACGCGCGCCAAAGAAGACGATAAAGTGCCGTTCGCCGTTTTTAAAGTGACCGGCTTGGCGCGCGTCGAGCTGCTGGAAAAGGTCGGCACCGGCAAGGAATTGTTCGTGCTCGAACAGGAAGAATGGGACAAGGCGCGGGCGCGCGTCGAGGAAATCTGCGAGTATGCGCATTCGCTCGAACAGCCGATTTTCATCGACGCCGAAGAATCCTGGGTTCAGGACGCTATTGACGCTCTGGCGACCGAGATGATGGAGAAATACAACCGCGAAAAGCCGGTAATCTACAACACGATTCAGCTTTACCGCCACGACCGGCTCGAATTTCTGAAGGAATCGCACCGGAAAGCCCAAAAAGACGGCTATCTTCTCGCCGTCAAGCTCGTTCGCGGCGCTTATATGGAAAAAGAGCGCGAGCGCGCCGCCGAGATGGGCTACGAATCGCCGATTCAGCCCGACCGGGAAGCGACCGACCGCGATTTCAACGCCGCGCTGGAATACTGCGTCGAAAATATCAAAAACATCGCCTTCGTCGCCGGAACGCACAACGAGAAAAGCGTTCAATATCTGGCTGAGCTGATGCGCAAACACAAAATCGAGCCGTCGCACCCGCACGTCAATTTCTCGCAGCTTTACGGGATGAGCGACAATCTTTCATACGTGCTGGCGAAAAACGGCTACTGCGTTTCAAAGTATGTGCCTTACGGTCCGGTCAAGGACGCTGTTCCATACCTGATTCGCCGCGCGCAGGAAAACACGTCCGTCGTCGGTCAGATGAGCCGCGAGCTGGAATTAATCAGCCGCGAGCTGAAACGCCGGAAAGCCAGAAGCTGAAACATTTATCATTAATCATTGAACATTTATCATTTATCATTAATCATTAATCATTGAACATCCGATATTTAACATTTGACATCCAACATCTGTCATTGAATCAATCATTGACATTACGGCAATCGAGCCGTCTTTCGATAAATGATAAATGTTCAATGATAAATGACCACGCTCTCCCCGAAGTTTTTCGACATTTTTTGTCGGATGAAAGTCTAAAATCTGAAAACAATTTGCTGAATATCAGCAGGAAACGAAAAAGGAGAGGGAAAAAATGAAAAGGATTATATCGTCATCAATAATTGCATTATTTGCGATGTTTATGATTGTGCTGTCGGCTGATGTCGCCAGCGCGCAGCGCGAGCCGAACTGGGCGCGCCGCAACAACCGCGCGGGAGTCAACGCGATGATTCGCCGTCTCGAAAACGCGACCGACGCCTTTATGACGCAGCTCAACCGCGCGCTCGACCGCACGCGGATGGACGGAACGCGCCGCGAGGACAACCTGATGCGCGACGCCAGCGCGCTCGAAGCCGCAGCCGATGAGCTGCGCCGCGAATACGACCGCCGCGATTCGTGGTGGGAAAACCGCGACGAAGTGAGCCGCTGCATAGCCGCCGCCCGCCGCCTCAATAGCCAGATGCGCGACCGCCGCCTGAACAACCTGACCCGAAACAACTGGTCAAGAGTGCAAAGAGAACTCAACGCCCTGGCAAGAGTCTACAATCTGCCCGGAGTGTAAAAAACGCAAAATTCAAAATGCAAAGTGCAAAATGGAACAACTTTCTTCCATTTTGCGCTTTGCATTTTACGTTTTGCATTATCTAAGTCCGAGCATCTGCAAAGCCGAGCGGTCGACCGGCTCGGCGTCCGGGTTCGCCCGCCAGTCGGCGATTCGCTTTATTTCTTCATCGGACAAAGGATGATTGCTCAGACGTGCCGTCGGCGTCCGCTCGAAGGCGCGGTTGGTCATCGCGATATGCGGAATCGAAACGCGTAAGGTTTCGGGATTCGCCAAAGCCGCTTCCGCCGTCTCGCCGTCCAGAAACAAATCCTCGAAAGCCGCCAGATGCCAGACAATGCCCCAGCCTTCCGCCCGCTCGACGCCCAGCACGCGCAGCAACCCGAAGCCGCTCTCCAGCTGAAAAATCAAATTATCTCCCGCCTGAAATTCTCTCGCCATACCGAACAGATTAGCACAACCCGAAACCGCGAAAAAAATCTGCTAAGCAAATTTGAGATATGATATATTGACGGCGTAATAACAAAACTCAACCCGAAGGAGATGCTCAAATGCCGATTGAAACACTTGGTCTGATGCTAGTCACATACATTGCCGCAAACGTCGCCACCGGCTTCTTTGAAGAACCCGGCAAGGAGCTTTATCAAAAGGTCAAAGGCTTATTCACGCCCGACGAAATGATAAAACTCAACCTGCTCGAACAGGTTCCCGACAGCCCGAAACTGCAAGGCGAACTTGCTGCCGCTCTGGATACACATCTCAAAGCCAGTCCTGATGTCGCCGCGCAGTTGGAAGAATTACTGAAAACAATCAATCAAACTCCGGCGAATACTTCAACCAATTTCAACCAGCAGCAGGGAAAAACAAACATTAATATTCAAGGCAATCAAGGTTCGCCGGTCAATTTCAACCAAAATAAGCAATGAATAGCGAACAAAACCCATTAGGCGTTTTCAACTTTAACGCGCAAGGAAATGTTAACTCACCCGTTGACGTAAATATTTTGCTCGGCAAATCGTATGAGTATAATAATTTGCTCGACCAATTAAACACGCAGCAAAAACTCTTTGACCGCACGCCCGAAGCAGAAACAACCGAACGCCTTGAAATCAGCAAAAAGATAAACAATTTAAAGGATTTGATTGAGCAGTTCAAGCGCGACGTTCTACAGCTTGCCGAGCAATTTAACCGCATCGAAATCAACAGCGACCGCCTGAACCGCGCCAAAGAATTCTTCGACAAAGGCGAATTCGGCGAAGCCCGCGCCGTCCTGCAAACCGAACTTGAACAGATGCAGGACGAGCAGTCGCACCTGCTGAGACAACGGGAACACTACGAAACCGAAGTTCTGCCCAACCTGATTAACAACTCGCAGGAATTTTTCATCTTAGCTTTATCAACGCAAAGCGATTACACAAACCCGAATTATTATCAGGACACGCGCGATTATTTCGAGCGTTCCATTAAAAGCCACACCGATAAATCGAATGTATTTCAATACGCCGTATTTTTACAGGAACATAATCAATTTGCGGAAGCCGAAAAATACTATTTGCAATGCCTTGATGACTTTGCTCATCAGCTTTCTCAAGACGAAAGAGCAACGACCTTAAACAACTTGGCTATTTTGCATTCAAATCAAAACAATTATGAAGAAGCATTAAAAGAATATGAAGAAGCATTGCAGATTTATAGAAGTTTAGATGATATAAATCCGAATACTTATTTGTCTGATGTAGCAATGACCCTAAACAATCTGGCTATTTTGCATTCAAACCAAAACAATTATGAAGAGGCACTAGAAGAATTTGAAGAAGCATTGCAGATTTATCGCAATTTAACCGAAATTAATCCGAATGCTTATCTGCCTTATGTAGCAACGACCTTAAATAATCTGGGTCTTTTGCATTCAAATCAAAACAATTATGAAGAAGCATTAAAAGAATATGAAGAAGCATTGCAGATTAGACGTAATTTAGCCGAAATCAACCCGAATACTTATTTGCCTAATGTAGCAAAGACCTTAAATAACTTTGCAGGTTTACACTTTGCCAAAGATGAGCTTGAAGAAGTGTTACAAAAATCTGAAGAATCAACCGAAATTTATCGAGAATTAGTCGTCACAAATTTTCAAGCCTATTTTCCTTATCTATCAGTAAATCTTAGCAATCTTGCATTATTTTATCAGGTAAAAATTCAGCAGAGAGAAAAATCTATTACCTACGCGATTGAGGCGATAACGATTCTTTTCCCGTATCTTGAGCAAGTTCCGTTTACGCGGGAACATTTTGCAAGAGCATTGAATGTTTTAGAGAACTGGAATTTGAGTGATGAGGAAATCTGGCGATTGGTTGAGGAGAAGAGGAAGGAAACGGGAGAGAATCGGGCTTAATCTTAACTGGTTTGCTCGCTTCTTTTGCAAAATATGTCTTAATATCTACGATGTTACTCAATACCATTGCAATATCATTGACCGACATCGCAAAATCATTGAGTGACATCGTGATGTTATTGACTAACATCGCGATGTTGTTGACCGACATTGCGATGTTAGTCATATATATTCCGGGTTATAAGACGAAAATTGCGGATTTTAGGCAAAAATTTTCGGCGTTGGTGTCATATTTTACAAGTGAAAAATCATCACTTACAGGTGGTAAAGCTATTCTCAGTCTTGAAGCCTACAAACTTAAAAAAGGAGATTTATTGATTATGTCACCGAATAAAATACTCGAAAAATTGGAAAAGACCGAAGCGGCGTGGGAGACTCACGCGCCGGATAAGACGTTTTTTAATATGACGCTGGCGCAGTTTAAGGCTAAGGTACAGATTTCGCGCACGATTCGCGACCAGATTGCCAATCTCGAACAACAAATGACGGCGGCGATAACCGAGCGTGATAACGTCGATGCGGAGAATATAAAACTGGAACAGAACGTTGCCAAAGCGATTGCGGGCGACGCGGAATTCGGCGACGACAGCGCGCTTTATGAAGGCACGGGTCGCGTCCGCAAATCGGAGCGCAAGAGCGGTTTGACGCGGAAAAAGAAAACAAGCGAAGAACTGAAGTAGAATTTCAGCGGTAAGCGGCAAACGGTAAACGGCAAGTGAAATTTCTTTCACTTGCCGTTTTTATTTTAGCCGAGCCGAAAAACGAAAAGACTATTTTAAAAGCTCAAACGAATCGAGAAAGGCGGCGGCGGCTTTTTCGTTGTCGGTGATGGCGACGACCAAATAAGTCTTGTTGCCGACCTGCACCAGCTTGAACCTGATGGGCTTGGTCTTTTGGAAACGAACGTGAAGAAATTTCGCCGGGAAACCGTTTTGCTCGAAGTCGTATTCTTTTATGATTTCGGGCTTACTGTTTTTGACGGCGTTCAGCATATTGTTGCGCCGGGTTTCGAGAGCTTTTTGCGGAGTAAAGCCGTTCGCCGCAAAGTCCGATTTGGATTCGACGATATTGACGGTCAAATACAGATAGCCGTTCAGATATTCCAGAGAAACACCGGGGTCGTCGCCGGGCTCGGGAGTTTCGTTCGCCGTCTCGACCGGCTTTTCGGGAAACCGGGCTTTGAATTTATATTTCTCGAAAGTAAAGGTTTTCCAAGCGGAAATCGTTTCGACGATCTCCGGCGGCGGAGCCGGTATGCCGGTTACGGACTGGGCGCGCGCGGTCGCGGCAGCGGTAACGAAAAAAGCGAGCAGCAATGTAAAGAGTCCGAGATTTTTCATAAAAGGTAAGTTTGTAAAGATAAATGTTAAAGGCTTTAGCGATAACAATCAAATCGAATTCGCAGCGAATGCCGCGCGGCTTTTTCGGCATCTAAATTCCGCGACACCGGCATAAATCGGTTGATTAGAAATAGCGGCGATTTATGATATTCTGGAGTTTATTTCATATATCGACATTTTTGAGAGGGAATTTATAAAGTAATGCAAGATATTAAAGATGCGGTAATTATCAGCGCCGTGCGGACGGGCACAGGCAAGTTTCAGGGAGCTTTGAAAGGATTTTCGGCGACGGATTTGGGCGCGATTGCCGTCCGCGAGGCAGTCAGGCGCGCCGGGATAAATCCGGCGGACGTAAACGAGGTGATTATGGGCTGCGTCGTCCAAGCCGGACTCGGACAAGCCCCGGCGCGGCAGGCGGCTTTAAAGGCGGATTTGCCGCCGGAAGTCTCGGCTCTGACCGTCAATATGGTTTGCGGCTCGGGTCTGAGGGCGGTTTCGCTGGCGGCGCAGCAGATTATGCTCGGCGACGCCGATTTCGTCGTCGCGGGCGGAATGGAGTCGATGTCGAACATCCCGTATGCGCTGCCGCAGGCGCGCGACGGCTACCGGATGGGCAACGCGCAGATGATTGATTTGATGATTCACGACGGCTTGTGGTGCCCGTTCGAGAACTGGCATATGGGCAATACGGGCGAGGTCGTGGCGGAAAAATACCAGATTACGCGCGAGCAGCAGGACGATTACGCCTACAACTCGCACCGCAAGGCGGTCGAGGCGCGCAAGGCGGGCAAGTTCAAGGACGAAATCGTGCCTATCGAAATCCCGCAGAAAAAAGGCGAGCCGATTCTTTTCGACCACGACGAGACCGTCCGCGAGGACACGAACGTCGAAACGCTCGGCAAGCTGAAACCGGCTTTTAAAAGAGAAGCCGGAACGGTGACGGCGGGCAACGCGCCGGGCGTCAACGACGGCGCGTCGGCGGTCGTCGTCACGTCGGCGGAAAAGGCGAGAGAATTGGGCATCGAGCCTTTCGCGCGCATCGCCGGTTACGCGACTTCGGGCATCGAGCCGAAAATGATTATGATGGCTCCGGTGCAGGGCGTGCTGAACGTTCTGGAAAAAACCGGCTGGAAGATGGACGAGGTCGATTTGTTCGAGCTGAACGAGGCGTTTTCCGTCCAGGCGCTCGGCGTGATGAAGGAACTCGGGCTGTTTATGGACAGGGTCAACGTCAACGGCGGCGCGGTCGCGCTCGGTCACGCCATCGGAAATTCGGGCGGGCGCGTGCTGACGACCTTGCTCTACGAGATGAAGCGCCGCGACGCGAAACGCGGAATCGCCGCCCTCTGCCTCGGCGGCGGAAACTCGGTGGCGATGGCGGTCGAGAGAGTTTAAAAAGTTAACAGGAAGTTGCGGAAAGTTGCAGATAGTTGCAGAAAGTTGCAGGAAGTTGCGGATAGTTGCAGGTAGTTAAAAGAAAGGTGCGGAAGATTGAAGCTCTGAATTTTCTTCCGACTATCTGCAACTATCCGGCACTATCTGCAACTTCCTGCAACTTCTTTTTGCGATTGTCGTAATCTGAGGTATCGTTAAGTAAATATTTCGGAGTATGGCAATGACGGCAAAAGAACACAATAAATTAGTCGGAATCTTTTTGATGGCGCACGGGGCGCTGCAGCTGCTGGTGATGGTTCTGATAGCGCTGGTTTACGGCGGATTGGGAACGCTTTTCATCGCCAACGCGCGGCGCGACGAAGAAGCTATGATTGGCGTATTCTTTATCGCGGCGATAGCTTTCGCGGCGTTTTTCGCGCTGGTTCTGGGCGTTCCGCAACTGGTGGGCGGCTGGAAAATGATTAAAGAACGTCCCGGCGCGCGGACGTGGGGCATCGTCGCCAGCATCGTCTCGTGTCTCAACTTTCCGCTCGGCACAGCCGCCGGAGTTTACGGCTTGTGGTTTCTGTTCGGCGACGAAGGCAGAAGATTTTATCTGGGCGGCGGCGGCAATCTGCACGACCAGCAGATGTTCAATCCGCCGCCTCCGCCGCCTAATAACTGGCGTTAATTTCCGATAAACGGAAAAGCGGTAAGCGGTAAGTTCATCGATTTCGCTTACCGCTTTTTATTTGTCGCTCAAAACCCGAAATTCAAAATTCAAAATTCAAACCTTACCGCTTACCGTTTACCGCTTACAGTTTTTTCCCGCTTTGTGTTCTTTGTGTCTTTGTGTTGAAATTTTAAGAAAATCTTATTAATCCAGAGGAATTATAAAAAATGAGTGAAATTATCGGAATCATCGGCGCGGGCACGATGGGCAACGGCATCGCCCAAACCGCCGCCGCGTCGGGCTTCGACGTCGTGATGTGCGACATCCGTGAAGAATACGTGCAGCGAGGCTTGGGCACGATTGAAAAAAGCCTCGACCGCTTTGTGAAAAAGGAAACGCTGACCAATGAGCAGAAACAGGAAATTCTCGGGCGCATCCGGACGACGACCGCTCTCGAAGATTTAAAAGACTGCTTTCTCGTAGTCGAAGCCGCGACGGAAAATTTCGAGATTAAAAAACAGCTTTTCCAAAAGCTCGACGAAATCACCGGCGCGGACTGCATTTTGGCGTCGAACACTTCTTCGATTTCGATTACGAAAATCGCGGCGGTCACGAAACGCCCCGACAAGGTCATCGGAATGCACTTTATGAATCCAGTCCCGCTGATGAAGCTGGTCGAAGTCATTCGCGGCATCGCCACATCGGACGAAACTTACCGGAAAGTCCACGAGCTTTCGGAAAAAATGGGCAAAACGCCGCTCGACTGCCAGGATTTTCCCGGTTTTGTCGCCAACCGCATCCTGCTGCCGATGATTAACGAGGCGATTTTCGCGCTTTACGAG
>JALZHR010000413.1 GCA_030860665.1 Acidobacteriota bacterium | reverse complement strand
CGGTAAAGCGGCTTTGTCATCGTCATCTTTTGCCGTTTCGGCGGCGGCTGCGGCAGCGGCGGCGGCGGCTTCCGCCGAATGTTTCTGGATAACGGTTTCTTCGAGCAGGTTTTCTTCTCTTAGTTCTTCGACAAGGTTTTCAAAAACGTTCATTGTTTCTTTTACCTGAAATTCTTTTCTGAGCCGGTAAAGCGTCTGTTGGGATGAGTTTATCGAGCGCGACGGCGGCATTGACGAGCGGCTTTTCGCCGCCCGTCTCTAATCGAAAATAAAATCCGCGTGTCCTCTTTCGGTCAGCGTGAGCGTCGTCGGCGGCTCGGTTCCGTAGCCCGGTCGGGTCCCGACAATCGTAAATCCGAGCCGCAGCTCGGCTTCGGTCGGCGTGACGGGACTCATCACGAACGTGTAGTTTCCGCGCCTGAGCGTGGTGCCGGCGGTTGTCCCGAGCCCGCCGTATTGAGAGTCGTTCAATTCCTGGAGCGACGCGTATCTGGCGTTTTGAGAGTAGAAATTATACTGAGCGGCAAGCATCGTCTTCATCGAAGCAAACGCGTTTCCGTCTTCGGCGACGTCCTTGGCTTTGCGGACGTATGGAAATGTAAGAACCATCAGAATTCCGAGAATGACCATCACTATCAACAGCTCGATTAAAGAAAAACCTCGCTGCTGCCGCCGCCGTTGATTTTGCTGCTGCTTATTATCGTTCATAGCTATCTATCACCCTCTGTGTAAATCTATAAAGCTTTTGCGCCTGACAAATTTTGTCATTTCCTGTGACAAGTTACGGCATTTTCCCGCGTACGGGAAAATCCGCCGATTGACGATTTATCAATGTTTATCGCAGCTTTACGAAAAATTTGATGAAAAGCTTATTTCACCGAAGTGGTGATTTAGCAACGCTTATGCCAGAACAGCAGAATTTTTCACCGCAGAGACGCGGAGACGCCGAGAGGAAGAAACATAAAAAATTAAAAAGCAGAAAGCAAAACTACTTTTTTTATCCTGCTTTTCTCCGCGTCTTCGCGTCTCTGCGCTGAAAAATTTCCGAAAAAAAATAGTAGTTGTTTGAAGCTTTGTTTTTTGCTAAATTTTTGTAATTATAGAGTTTTGCAATTTGGTGCGGATTTCAGACAGGAGAGCGGCGACTTGACGGCAACAACCATCGAACAGACAATCGAGACTTACGGCATAGACAATTGGGGCGCGGGTTACTTCAGCGTAAACAAAAAAGGAAATCTGATAGTCCACCCGTCGGAAAACGATACCAAATCCTCGGCTGACGTCAAGGAAATTATCGACGATTTAAAAAAACGCGGCATCAACGCGCCCGTCCTGCTCCGCTTCCCGCAGCTCATCGTCGGGCAAATCCGCAAGCTCCAGAAAGCCTTTAAAAATTCTATCAAAGAATTTGAATACGACGGTCGGCATATGTGCGTTTACCCGATGAAGGTCAACCAGAATCGCGCCGTCGTCGAGGAATATCTGAAAGAAGGCGCGCGCTACGATTTCGGCTTGGAAGCCGGCTCGAAAGCCGAGCTGTACGCCGCACTGGCGATGGAACAATCCTCGGAAAGCCTGCTCGTGCTGAACGGTTTCAAGGACGAGGAATTTATCCGTCTCGCCTTTGCCGGAGCGCAAGCCGGAAAAAACGTCGTCATCGTCGTCGAAAAGCTCTCCGAGATGGAGCACACTTTGAAAATCGCCGACGAAGTGACCGAGAAAAATCCCGAAACCAAACTGCCGATGCTCGGCGTGCGCGTCAAGCTCTATTCAAAAGGCTCTGGCAAATGGGAAAAATCCGGCGGCGAAGCGGCGAAATTCGGCTTGACGACGACCGAGATTCTCGAAGTCGTCCGCCGCTTAAACGAAACGAACCGCACGGATATGCTGCGCCTGCTGCATTTCCATATCGGCTCGCAATTGACTGATATTAAACGCATTAAAAGCGCGATGCGCGAAGCCGCGCGCGTTTATTCCAAAATCCGCAAGCTTAATATCCCGATTCAGTATCTGGACGTCGGCGGCGGAATGGCGGTCGATTACGACGGCTCGAAAACTTCTTTTGAATCGTCGTCGAATTACAACGCGCAGGAATTTGCCAACGACGTGATTTACGTCATCAAAAACGTCTGCGACGACGAAAACGTACAGCATCCGACGATTATCCAGGAATGCGGGCGCTTTATGTCGGCTTATCACGCACTGCTGGTCACCAACGTTCAGGACGAAATCGAAACGGTCGTCGAGGACATTGCCGACCCGATAAAAATCGACACGGACGACCCGCAGGTGGTCAAAGAGCTTTTCGATTTGCGCGAGACGATAAACGGGAAAAATTACCGCGAATATTATCACGACGCGCTGGAAAACCGCGAAGAACTCTTTACGATGTTCAACCTCGGTTTGATTTCTCTGGAAGACCGTGGTAAGGGCGAGGTTTTGTTCTGGGACATCTGCGAGCGCGCCGACGAGTTTGCGCAGCAGAAAAAGTATGTATCCGAAGAGTTTGAAGACCTGCGCCGCCTCCTGTGCGCGAAATATCTGGCAAACTTTTCCGTCTTTCGCTCGATGCCCGACAACTGGGCTTTGGAGCAGCTTTTCCCGATTATCCCGATTCATAAACTCAACAAAAAGCCGACGGAATATGCTACGCTATGTGATATAACCTGCGATTCGGACGGCGTGGTGGAAAAGTTCGTGGATTTGCACGACGTGAAACCCGTTCTGGAATTACACAAGCTGCAGGCTGGTGAACCGTATTACCTGGCGATGATGCTGGTCGGCGCGTATCAGGAAGTGATGGGCAATAATCACAATCTTTTCGGCGTGCCGCACGAAGCGCATATTCACATCGACGAGGACGGGTTCATCATCAAAAAGGTTATACAGGGCGCGACGCTGGGCGATTCGCTGCTCTCGGCGCGTTTTGAGGGCGGGCAGCTCCACGACGGCTTTCGCCGCATCGTGATGAAAAGAATTAAGGACGGCGAGATTACCGTTAAGGAAGGCACCGAATTGATGGAGTTTTACGAAAGCAAAATCAATTCCTATACCTATCTTTTGCCGAACGGAAGCTAGCAGCTTCCGCAGTAAGTTCTGCGACTGCCCTTGAAAATGGAAATTCCCGGCGTTTATGACTGTTGAGATAATTTGTCCGAAATGCGGAGCTTCGATGCAGAAAGGCTTTGTGGTCGACCACGGCGCTTCAAACCGCAAGCTGCATTCCGTCTGGGTCGAGGGCAATCCGAAGGAATATTTGTTCGATGGGCTGGAAACGAAAAACCGGCTGGCGTTAAACGTCCGCGCCTTTCGCTGTCCGGATTGTAATTATTTGGAGTTTTATACGGCTGAAAAAGCCTTTATTTAGTTTTAAGGCGTTTATTTAGTTTTTGAGAAAATTTATTATCGGAGAATCTATGGTAACTCAACGTAAACCGAAGGCTTCAAAATTCTTAACCGTCCCGACGCGACCGATTCCGGTTGACCGCGACCGCTCGGTCGCCGGGCTGCTGGAAAAAATGGAAGGCGCGGGCTTCGGCGCGAAACAGCTTGCCGAGGCGCACCGCATCTGGCTGGATATGCTCGACGACAACTCGACGATTTATCTGTGCGGCTCGGGAAATTTGATTCCGTCGGGGATGCGCCGCTTGCTGGCTTACGTTATCAAAAACCGTTTCGTCGACGTTCTGGTTTTATCGGGCACGGTTATTTTTCACGACATCCACGAAACGCTCGGGCGCAATCACTACCAGGCGCACCCGTCGATGTCGGACGATGAGCTGGAATCGTCGGAAATCTATCGCATCGGCGACGTTTTGGTCAACCAGGACGAATTTCGCGAAGCCGACGAATGGATCGGCAGCGTAATCAATCAATTTGAATTATCGCGCCCGTATTCCGTCCGCGAATTTCTGCACCTGCTCGGGCGCGAGCTGGCGGAAATCGCGCACGAGGACGGCATCCTGACCGCCGCCTACAAATCGCGCGTGCCGGTGTTCTGTCCCGATTTGGTCGGCTCGGAGCTGTCGGTCGGCATCGCCCGCGCCCGCTTCGAGAAAAAAATCCAGCTTATTTTCGATTCCGTACAGGACACGATGGAAATGATGCAGATAGCGCAGCGCACGCGCAATTCCGGCATCATCACCCTGGGCAGCATTTGCAGCCAGAATATGGTCAACGTCTCGGAGCTTTCCGCCTACATCACGCGGACGAACGTGCGCGGTCACAAATACGCCGTTTCGGTGACGACGGACGCCGCCCCGCTCGACGTGCGGACGCCTTCCATCAGCGGAAATCACACGCAGGTTTTCGGCAAATTATTAAAAAACGCCACGACCGCCTACGTCGCCAGCGACCCGTCAATCGCCGTCCCGATGCTGGTCACGGCGCTCTCGCAGACGGCTGCGAAATATATGAAAGGTCGCAAACGCCCGAGCTTTACGTTTGCCGGCAAGGATTTGGGAATCGACATCCCTTAACATTGAACATTTATCATTTATCATTTATCACCCGGTTTTTCTGATAAATGATAAATGTTCAATGATAAATGTTATGAGTGAATCAGCGAATTTACCGATGAATTTCGGCGGGATTGCCGAAGAAGAGTTTTCCGGCTTCGACCCAGCACGGATTCTCGTTTTGCCTGTGGCTTACGAGGGTACGGTGTCCTACGGCACGGGCACGGAAGCGGGCGCGATGGCGATTGTCGAAGCCTCGCGCAATATGGAGCTTTACGACGAGGAAACCGACGCCGAAGTTTACCGGCTCGGCATTCACACGCTCGAAGAATTTGCGCCGCGCGAAACGCCCGAAGCGATGATGAGCGCGCTTTACGAGCGCACGCGCGAGCTGCTCAGGTCGGATAAATTCCTGTGTATGCTCGGCGGCGAGCATTCGGTTTCCGCGCCCGTCATTCGCGCGCACGCCGAAAAATTTCATAATCTCTCAATTCTTCAGATTGACGCGCACGCCGATTTGCGCGATGAATACGACGGCACGCCGCATTCGCACGCCTCGATTATGGCGCGCGTCGTCAAGGATTTGCGGATTCCGTCCGTGCAGGTCGGCATTCGCTCGATTTCCGCCGATGAAGCGCGCTCCCTGGATTCGGGTTTGCCGACCCGGATTTTCTGGGCAAAAGATATTGCCGGGCGCACCGATTGGATTGACGACGCCGTCAATTCCCTGACCGAGAACGTTTACCTGACGATTGACATCGACGGGCTTGACCCGAGTCTCGTCCCGACGACCGGAACGCCCGAGCCCGGCGGTCTCGGCTGGTATGAAACGCTGACGCTGATTCGCAGGCTCGCCGCGAAAAAACGCGTTATCGGAATGGATTTGGTCGAGTTTTCCAAAACCGACAATTCCGACGCGCCCGCTTTTCTCTGCGCCAAGCTCGTCTATAAATCGCTCGCCTATATCTTTCAAAACGAAACGCCGAAAGTTCGCGGAAAATCGGCTTAGCCGCAAACCAAAAGAGAAATACAGTGATGACAGGATAAACAGGGATTAGACAGTTTTCTATCTATCCTCTGTTTATCAAGCCGCGAAGCCTACCTATCATTGTATTTTTGTTTTCTTTTGAGGCTAATCTTCTCAAATCTTTGCGAACTTAGGGCGGCTTTTTCTCGTAATCAATTCCGTCAAATCAAAAGTATTTCACGCTTTCAATATTTTCGGGCTTTGAAGTAAAATTCAGATAAGCTTATTTTGAAGGATTAAGAGGTTAAAATGTTCAAATCAGGCAGATTATTTCTAATTTTTACGTTCGTCACGCTTTCGTTATTCGCGCTGGCGGGCTGTAGATCGGACGTTGCTCAGGAAACACCGAGCGCGCCGACGCAGATTCAGCCGCAAACGCCGCCCGCGCCCGCTCTCGGCGACGGCTCGCGGACGAGCTATGCGGACGTCGTTGACCGCGTCGCTCCGGCGGTCGTGATGGTCAACATCGAGCAAAGAGCCAAAGCTTCGCAGCAGCAGCAGCAACAGCAGCGAGAGATTCCTTTTCTCGACAATCCGATGTTTCGCGATTTAATCCCGCAGCAGCCGCAGCAGCCGCAGCGCCCGCAACGCGGCGTCGGTTCGGGCGTTATCGTCAGCGCCGACGGAACTATCCTGACCAATAATCACGTCATCGAAGGCGCGGACAGAATCCGCATCGAACTGAACGACAACCGCAGCTACGACGCGAAAGTCGTCGGCACCGACCCTTTGAGCGATTTAGCCGTCGTCAAAATCGAGGAGCAGAATCTGCCGTTTTTAAATCTCGGCGATTCGGACAAGGTGCGCGTCGGCGACATCATTCTCGCCATCGGCAATCCGCTCGGCATCGGGCAGACCGTGACCGCCGGAATCATCAGCGCCAAAGGTCGGCGGACGGGCATCAGCGACGGCAGCTTCGAGGATTTTCTGCAAATCGACGCGCCGATTAACCGCGGCAATTCCGGCGGCGCGCTGGTCAGCCTGAGCGGCGAGCTGATCGGCATCAACTCGCAGATTCTTTCGCCGCCGGGTTCGGGCGGAAATATCGGCATCGGTTTTTCGATTCCGTCGAATATGGCGAAATCCGTGATGGAACAGCTCGTCAAAAACGGCAAAGTCCGGCGCGGAAAACTCGGCGTCAGCATTCAGAATCCGACCGAAGAAATGAAGGAAGCGCTCGGTCTGAAAGACACCAAAGGCGTTCTGGTCGGCGGCGTCCAGGCTGGCAGCGCGGCTGAAAAAGCCGGAATCAAACGCGGCGACGTCATCATCGCCGTTAACGGCGAAAAGGTCGAGGACAGCAACGTCCTGCGCAATCGCGTCGCGGGCACGCAGCCCGGCACGGAAATCACTCTGACCGTCCTGCGCGACGGCGGCGAGCAACAAATCAAGGCGACGCTGGACGAGCTGAAATCCGAAGACGCGCCGAACTCCGGCTCCGAAGAAAACGAAAACACGCCGGAAAAATCGGCGGAAGGCGGCAGGCTCGGACTCGATTTGCAGCCTCTCACGCCGGATATCGCGCGGCGTCTGCAGCTTCCCGAAGCGAAGGGAATGCTGATTACGGGCGTAGACCCGAACGGCGCGGCGGCGGAAAAAGGCGTCCAGCGCGGCGACGTCCTGCTGGAAGTCAACCGGCAGGAAGTCGAAACCTTCGACGACGTGAAATCCGCGCTCGAAAAATCCGGCGACCGACCCGTTTTGCTTTTGATTTCGCGCGGCGGGCAAACGAGCTATATCACAATCCAGCCGAACCGGTAATTTTTTCTTCCTGTTATAATGAAAAGTTGAGAGTCGAAAATATTTTCGACTCTTAACTTTTTTTTGACTTTGTGTTACAAGGTAAAGCTATGTGGACAAAAATTTTTCTGGTTTCCTTCGCCGCCGCGTTTGCGGTAATGAGCGTTTTAACTTATCTGCCTTATTCGTGGCTGCAAAGCAAGGGGTTCGCGCCGAATATTATCGCCGGGAATTTTCTGTCTTACAGCTCCGCCTACACGACGGGATTCTGGATTTCCCTGCTCGTCCTGCTGATTCTGTCAAACGTCGTCCTGTGGCTTAGCCGTCGCGCGTGGGCTTTATGGCTGACGTTTCTGTTTTTTTCGATTTTCGTTCTAATCCAGACGTGGTGGCTCAGCGAAGCCTACGCAAGCTATGCGAGACAAAACAGTTTACCCGCCGAAACGCCTTTCGGCTACGGCATCCTCGGCGCTTTAATCTGCGTCGCCGCCGGCGTCGGCATTTTCTTTAATCAATTTCTGGTTTTGCGAATGCGAGACAGCATCCACGGCGCTGGAAAGACGACTGAAGAAGCCGCTGTTGTCGAAGAAAGCCCCCGCAAGGAAGAAGATGTCTAGAAAATAAAAAAGGCTTTCGGTTTGAAAGCCTTTTTTACTAAAAAGTCGGGATGGCGAGATTCGAACTCACGACCTTTCGCACCCCAAGCGAACGCGCTACCAGGCTGCGCTACATCCCGTCAGCAGGGCGAACTATTAGAGTAAGAATCCGGCGACGATTTGTCAAACTCAGTATTTTCTCAGACGGAAACTTTCGTCCGCCGTCTGGCTGACTTTCAGCATTTCGCGCAGTTCGAGCAATTGCGAAGCGAGCGATTTTAGTGCTTCGCGGCGCTCGGAATTCAGCTCCAGCGGTTCATCTTCAGACGACGACGCGGCGGACGCCGCTGATGAAAAATTCGTCGCGGCGGTTTCCTCGAATTCGTCTTCCACTTCAAACGGCTCGTCTTCAAAATCCTCTTCCGACGGCTGCGGCGCGTGCACGGGTTGAATATAATTTTCGCGCGGCTCGCTCGGGTGCACGATTTTCAGGCGGCTGGCTTCGCGCAGCTCGCTTTGCAGTTTCTTTTTCGCCCCGGCAATCGTGAACAACTCGTCATAGAGAAGCTCTTTGATACGCAGCGCGATTTCCACGTCGCGGCGACGATAAGTCCTTTGTCCCGAACGGTTTTTCTGCGGAGAAAGCATCGGAAACTCCGTTTCCCAATAGCGCAGAACGTGCGCCTGAACGCCGACTAAATCGCAAACTTCTCCGATTTTAAAGAAAATTTTTTCCGGTATGACCGTCGCTGGATAACCCATAATGTGCCTCGCAAGACTGAAATCTCTGTCGCTAGAATTCTAATCCGAATTGCAAATGCTAGTCAATACAATTATTTAGCTTTGTGCATTTCGCGTTTAGCTTTAAGATTGATTTCGGCTATGAAAAGCGAGTTCGATTTCATCGAAAAAATTCGCCGCCGCGCGCAGCCGCAACCGATAAAAACCGGCATCGGCGACGACTGCGCCGTGATTGCGAAAGACGCGAAAACCGACTTGGTGATGACGGCTGATTTGCTGGTCGAAGACATAGATTTCCGGCTCGAATGGACGACGCCGGAATTTATCGGGCACAAGGCGCTGGCGGTTTCGCTTTCGGACGTGGCGGCGATGGGCGCAAAACCCGTCTGGGCGATGCTTTCGCTCGGAATCCCCGAGAGAATCTGGAAAACCGATTTTGTCGAGGAATTTTACAAAGGCTGGTTTCGACTGGCGAAAAAATTCGGCGTCTCGCTCATCGGCGGCGACGTTTCCCGCACGCCCGACAAAATCGTGATTGATTCGATTGCGGCGGGCGAGGCGAAAAAAGGAAAAGCCGTTTTGCGCTCGGGCGCGAAAGCGGGCGATTTGATTTTCGTCACCGGAAGTCTGGGCGGCGCGGCTGCCGGATTGAGGCTGCTGGAAGCGGGCGAGAGATACGAGAAAGGCTCAGAGACTTTTCTGCGAAAGCTTCTTTTGCGGCAGCTTAAGCCGAATCCGCGAACGGAAATCGGGCGAATTCTCGGCGAGAAAAGTCTGGTGACGGCGATGATTGATTTGAGCGACGGGCTTTCCTCGGATTTGGCGCATCTGTGTCGCGAAAGCAAAGTCGGCGCGAAAATTTTCGCCGAAAAAATTCCGATTGACGGAAATTTGAAAAAATTTTTAACGCAACGATGCAAAGATGCAAAGTCGGCATCGGCTTCGGCGTCGGGCGGCTTTTCGGAAATCGATGAGCTTAATTTCGCTTTGAACGGCGGCGAAGATTTTGAGCTACTTTTTACGACAAATCCGAAAAAAATTTTTCAGCTCGAAAAAGCGCTGAAAAATTTCGATTTCCGGCGCATCGGCGAGGTGACTGTAAATGCGGAAATGATTCAACTTATTTCAGGCGACGGAACGGTCGTTTTAGAACCGGAAGGCTTCCGGCACTTTTGAAAAAAATTTCAAATTCTGAAAAATTTTTACAAAAAAGCCTTGACAAGCGATTTTTAGTCGTGCTAAAACTTTCAACTGTTCGCAGAAGTGCGACAAATTTTTTGGAGATAATTTTGATGACGCAGAGTTGGATACATACAAACCAGACGACGATTAGCTGCCCCGCCGCGCGTGAAATGCGGTTTAGCGGAAGCCTGTCGGAAAGAGCCGGATTGTGCGGTATCGTCAATTTTGAAAATTCGAATTATCAACCGAAACCGCAGGGCGGCAGTTTAGACCGCCTCGATTTCGGCAGGAAGATTTAGATTAGCGGGAGCGGCTTCGTTTCCGCTCCCAAAGCAGAAAAAATTTAAGAGTTTTATAAAAAACTCGATTTTGTTTTAGGAGCGGTAACGCAAGTTTCTCTGAGAGACTTAAAAGTTGCCGCTCCTTTTCTCGTTTACGAGGGTCTTTGACAATTGAAGCAATTTTTTTGGAATGGTGAAGGCAGTTTGGGAAGATTGGCTCTTTCGGTAACTTTGGCGAGTCTGAAAAAGAGACCAATCTTGGCTGTCACGCGGGGCATTTGTGTGCCTACGTGTGTCTAACCGCCTGCCTTCACCTGTTTTTATAACAAATTTTTGAAAAGTTTTCACGTTATTTTGCGCATCAGTCGCCGCTTGGAAAGGCAAGCAGTCTGTAAAACTGTGGCTTGTTAAGCCCTGAAGGTTCGAGTCCTTCCTGATGCATCACATTTTTTTTCTGTGAGCGAAACTCAAACGGCTGAGTGCCGGTCTTCCAAACCGGATGTTGCGGGTTCGACTCCCGTCGCTCACTCCAGACATTTTAGATTTTAGATTTTCGATTTTAGATTTGAGGAAGCGGATTTTTTTAAATTATTTCCTTATCAAATCGAAAATCGGCAATCTAAAATCTAAAATTCCTTCGGGCGCGTAGTTTAACCGGCAAAATCCCGGTCTCCAAAACCGGAGTTTCCCGTTCAAATCGGGGCGCGCCTGCCAGTTTTAATTTCCGATGAAGAGCAGAAAGTAAACTTTTTTCCTCACCTCACCATTTTTTTCGGAAGGTTAGCCTAATCGGTAAGGCAGCAGTCTTGAAAACTGCCGCGCAGGAGTCGCTTGCGGGTTCGAGTCCCGTGCCTTCCTTCGACAATTTGGGATTTGGGAATACGGATTGCGGATTGAAACAAAATCCCAAATCCGAAATCCGGAATCCCAAATTAAAATGGCTTCGTAGCTCAATGGAATCAGAGCGCGGGTCTACGAAACCCGAGGTTGTGCGTTCGAGTCGCACCGAAGCCGCTCAATCAATTAAGAATTAAAAATTAAGAATTACGAATACTTGATTTATTCATACGGTGCTTAATTTTTAATTCTTAATTCGTAATTGAACATTTCGGGGTCGTCCAACCGGCAGGACGCCTGACTTTGAATCAGGAAATAAAGGTTCAAATCCTTTCCCCGAAGCCAGTTTTTCTGGGCGTTCCGCAGATGACTATACGGGCTTGCCTTGGGAGCAAGAGTTCGCAGGTTTGAATCCTGCCGCCCAGACCAATTCTATTCGAGATTTGAATTTTCAAATCTTTTAAGCCGACGTAGCACAATTGGCAGATGCGCTTGTCTTAGGAACAAGTTGGTGTGAGTTCGAATCTCACCGTCGGTATCAATTTTCTTTCGGGCTGATGATGTAACTGACAGCATAGAAGTCCTGCAAACTTCTCGTAAGGGTTTGAATCCCTTTCAGTCCACCAATTCAATTTGGGATTTAGGATTGCGGATTGCGGATTTATTCCAATCCCAAATCCCAAATCTCAAATCCCAAATTGCCCGGCGCGCGTAGCCCAACCGGCAGAGGCGACGGTCTTAAGAATCGTTTAGTGAAAGTTCAAATCTTTCCGCGCGCAGTTTCTTTAAACGGGGACGAATACAAAGAGTCGAGTAACCAGACCTTCAACCTGGTCATAGCGAGTTCGAGTCTCGCCGTCCCTGCCAGATTGAAAGGCTAAAGGCTGAAGGATAAAGGCGAAAGATTGAAAAAGGAAAATTCTCTTTCTTCATCCTTTATGCCTTAGCCTTTAGCCTTTACCTCGCGGGTAAAGCCAAATGGATGAGGCGAAGGTCTGCAAAACCTTTAAGCGTCGGTTCGATTCCGACTGCCCGCTCTATTTTTTTTTCCGGATTCGGAGAGGTGACGAAACGGTAGCCGTAACGGTTTGCTAAACCGTCGAGAAATTCTCGTGCAGGTTCAAGTCCTGTTCTCTCCGCCAAATTTTCTTTCGGGCGAATGCCGAAATGACTACATATTTGTCTGTTAAACAAACACGTCATTTCAAATCTTGTCGCCCGCAATTAACCACTTTAATTTTTCGGGCGAATGCCGAAGCTGACTACATCGGTAAGAGCACTTGACTACGAATCAAGAGGTCGTCGGTTCAATTCCGACTATTTGCGCCGATGCGCGAGCAAAGTGCAAATATAGCTCAGTCATTTAACGGTCACTTCCCTTTTGTCGCCCGATGATTTTGAAGCGAATTTTTATGTGGGCTGTAGCTTAACGGTAGAGCGTCGCTCTGTGAAAGCGATAGGTGCGAGTGCAAGGCTCGTCAGTCCACCCAAAACAATTTGGGATGTGGGATTGCGGATTTGGGATTTATTTCAATCCGCAATCCGCATTCCCAAATCCCAAATAGAAATGGGGCTGTGGCAGAAAGGTGTATGCACCTGGTTGTCAACCAGGACGATGTCGGTTCGAGTCCGTCCAGTCCCGCCAAATCTTTTAATTTATGCGAGGGGAAAAATATGTCCGAAGTCAACGGTCGGGAGGTCGAAGCAATGAAGCTGTGAATTTTTATTTTTTCGTAAGGCTGTCTGAAATCGATTGGTTTTCCGCAAAAAAAACAACAATTTATTTCAGACGTGCCTGACAGGCAGTAACAAGGAAAAAAATGAGCAAAAAACAACGCACCAGTTATCACGTGCGCAAACGAATTTTTCTCAACCGTGACCTCGAAATGCGGGCTTTCGCCATCGGCATCGTCGAAGACACGCGCGAGATTCCGAACGAAAACGAAGACGGATGGAAATGGGGGAAAATCGAGCTGAGCCTGGGCGACTGTTATCGCTGCGTTTCTTTCGAGTTCAATATGAGCACGAAAGCCGAGCGCGCGGACAGCCTTTATAAAATCCGCCGCATAGCCGAAATCGTCAATGCGGTTCGCGACGCCCTAGAGCTTGAAGCCGAATCAATCGACAAGCGCAAAGCTCCGAAGCCGAAGCCGCCGAAAGCAAAAGCGAAAGGCGCGGCGGCAGCAGCAGTGGCAGGAGCAGCAGCGGCATCAGGTTAGTTTCTTCAAGGACGGTTAGCTGAGACAGATTAGCGCGACGCTGAAAACGTCGAGAGGTTGGCGCGATACCAACACCGTCCACCAAATCAAAGGGTAAAGGCTAAGGGCGAAAGGCTAAATTTTCGCCTTTATCCTTTAGCCTTTACCCTTTATAGAGCGGCTATCTAGCTCAAATGGTAAAAAGAGCAGCTGCCTTGTAAGCAGCCGGTTGTGGGTTCGAGTCCCACGATAGCCTCCACTTCTAAAGGGGAAAGGCTAAAGGATAAAGGATAAAGGAAAGAAAATCGCCTTTCCTCAATCTTTCGCCTTTCGCCTTCAGCCTTTCGCCTTTCGATGCTGGCGGAGTAGCTTAGCCGGTTTAAAGCAGCGGTCTCATAAACCGCCCATCACAGGTTCAAATCCTGTCTCCGCAATCATTTTTTAAAGTCTCGCCTAAACAAACGCGCGCGGGAAAATCCGCCAGGACGAAAGAATGCTGAAATTCCCTTCTTTTGTTTGCAACAAACACATTTGTCTTTGGTCTGCTAAAGCAATTTTTCCGCCGCGTTTGCCTACCTTCGTCCGTCGAAATTTTCTTCGATTGGCGATTGGCGTTTAACTTAAAATTTCACTTTTTTTGGCAGGTAACTCAATTGGTCAGAGTGTCGCTCTGTTAAAGCGAATGTTGCGGGTTCGAGTCCCGCCCTGTCAGCCATTTCGATTTTAGATTTTAGATTGCCGATTTTCGATTGAGAGCGGAAAAATTTAATTCCTTATCCAATCTAAAATCTAAAACCTAAAATCCCTCACGGTCGGTAGCCAAGTCCGGTTTAAGGCACTCGCCTTTTAAGCGAGGTATCGTGGGTTCAAATCCCACCCGACCGACTTTTTAAAGGGTAAAGGCTAAGGGCGAAAGGATAAAGGAAAGATAATTGTCTTTCTTTAATCTTCCGCCTTTCGCCCTTACCCTTTACCCTTTATCTCGCGGTGTAGCTTAGTGGGAAAGCAGACGACCGATAATCGTCAGACGGAAGTTCGATTCTTCCCGCCGCGAATCCGAATTGTCCGAATTTGTAGAACACGGAAATTTACATTTTTCAAAAATTTGCGGCGAATGCTGGAAGGACTACATCGCTGATAACGACGGGGTCGTCGGTGCAAATCCGACCGTTCCGAATTCTTTTCATCCCGGAACGTAGCTCAGGAGTAGAGCACGAAAAACGTCTTTTCGATTTTGTCGCCGCAATAATTAATAAATCGCGTATAAAAAGATGCCGAAAAACACGAGCGCGCTGAAAAAATCCCAGCAGCTGAAAGGCGGACGGAACGCGAACGCCAGTCTGACCGGCAGATACGAAATCAAGGTCACGACGGCAATCATAAAAAACGGCAGATGATTTATCGCCGCCGCTGCCTGCAATAGCGATTCGGTAAAATAAAGATATACGAAAACAACGAGCGTCGTCGCCAGCCGGACGGACAAAAACCGCGCCGGGTCGCGCTCGTTTCCGAGCGATACGCCGAAGGCAAGGATTCCGCCGAACAAAACGGTGAAAAAAGCAAAGCGAAAAGCCCAATACGGGTAACCGCCGGTTTGCGTTTCGACGGCGGCGGCAATCGGAAAAAACCAGAGAAAGCCGCCGAGCGCGAGGATTAAATTAAGAGTATAAAAGCCTTTCAAGCCGTCGCGGATTTTGCTTTCGCGCAGCTCGTCAAGCCCGGCGGCGCGTCCCTGAAAAGCGCAGACCAGCGCCAGAAGCTGGAGCGGCGCGACGAACCAAATCGCGACGCTTAAATATTCGGTCAGAAAATTGACCGCGTCGGGAAGCACAAACGCGAGAATCGTCAAAAAGACGTCGAGCAGGATATTTTCAAAGGGAAAGTTTTTCAGCCAGGTCATAAATAAAGAATTTCCCTTCCAAATTACGGATTTTTTTCGGCAATGCAAGGCGCGCCGGAAAGTTTTTTTGCAGCAGCAACCGCAGCGAATGCGGCTGGAACTACATAGACTCATAATCTACCGGTTGCAGGTTCGAATCCAGCCGTTCCGCCCGCCTGACGGGCGGAACGTAGCTCAGATTGGTCAGAGCGCCGGTCAAAACGTTTCGACAAACTCTTGTCGCCGACAAAAAGCTCTCATAATTCTGCGGCGAATGCCGGTGGAACTACATCATTTCGCAAATGACGAGGTTGTCGGTTCGAGTCCGACCGTTTCTTGAAAATAGAGACGTAGCTCAAACGGGAGAGCGCGTAATGTTTCACCAAATCTTGTCGTCGCAGACGCTTTCAAAAAAAAATTGGACGAATGCCCGAGGAACTACATAGGAATTGCCGTCCGAAAGGACTTTGCAGGTTCGAATCCTGCCGTTTCAAAAATTATGAAACGTGGCGAAACGGTAGACGCAGCGATAAAAAGGTTTCTCAAATTCTCGTCGTCCAAAAATCTTCGGGTGAATGCTGAAACGGACTACATCCACCATAATTGGTTGAAAAACCAATCGCGCCTCGCGGAGTCGGGAAAACTCCGGTGTCCCTAAGCTGTTCACGCGCAAAAGTCTTTTCGACCTTGTCACCCGTATTATTTCAAAGACGAATTACAAATTACGAATTACGAATTAAAGAAAGAGATTCTTCCAATTCGTAATTCGTAATTTGTAATTCGTAATTTTCCAAAACGGAGGAATTATGGCAAATAAAAATTTATTTCAAACCGTCAAAGGGTTGTTCACGCCGAAAGCCGACACCGTCAACGAGGCGGGCGGACTGGCTTATAAACTCTCGCCGAAACAGGCTCTCGCGCAGTATGCGGCGACGGGCTGCTTTAACCACACTTTCTACGCCGACGCGGGCGAGCAGCTCGAAAAAGTTCTCGCGCTGGCGAAGGAGCTTGAAGCCGAGTTTGTGGCGAAAACCGCCGTCTTCGCGCGCGAAAAAGGCTTTATGAAAGATATGCCCGCGCTGCTGGTCGCGGTGCTCGCTTCCAAAGACAAGGCTCTGCTGGAAAAAGTCTTTCCGCGCGTGATTGACAACGGAAAAATGCTCCGCAACTTCGTGCAGATTATGCGTTCGGGCGCGACGGGCAGAAAATCGCTCGGAAGCCTGCCGAAACGCCTCGTCCGCGAATGGTTTGAAACGCGCAGAGCCGAACAGATTTTCAAACAATCGGTCGGCGCGCAGCCTTCGTTTGCCGACGTTCTGAAAATGGTTCACCCGAAACCGAAGGACGCCGAAAAAGAGGCGCTTTACGGTTATTTCATCGGACGCGACATCGACCTCGACAAGCTGCCGGAAATCGTCAAAGCCTTCGAGCGTTTCAAAAACGGCGATACGCTCGACGTGCCGGACGTTCCCTTCCAGATGCTGACGGCGCTGCCCATCAGCACGAAAGAATGGACGGAAATCGCCCGCAACGCCGGCTGGCAGATGACGCGTATGAACCTGAACACTTTCCAGCGTCACGGCGTTTTTAAAGACGCGGAAATGGTCGAGTTAATCGCCAATCGCCTGCGTGACCGCGAAGCAATCCGCCGCGCGCGCGTTTTCCCGTATCAGCTGCTTGTCGCTTACACGGCGGCGTCGCAAAACCGCGAAATCCCGCGTGCAATCACCGAAGCATTGCAGGACGCGATGGAAATCGCGACGGAAAATGTGCCGGAAATCAAGGGAAAAGTTTACGTTTTCCCCGACATTTCAGGCTCGATGCACTCGGCTGTAACGGGCTATCGCAAAGGCGCGACCTCGTCGGTGCGCTGCCTTGACGTGGCGGCTCTGGTCGCGGCGGCAATCCTGCGCAAAAACCCGACCGCCGAGGTCATCCCGTTCAGCGACCACATCGTGCACGCGGATTTGAACCCGCGCGATTCGGTGATGACCAACGCGCAGAAGCTGGCGAAGCTGCCTTCGGGCGGAACGAACTGCTCCGCGCCGCTCGTCTCGCTGAACGCCAAAAAAGCGCAAGGCGACGTGGTGATTTACGTTTCGGACAACGAATCGTGGGTCGATACCAGCCGCACGTGGAACAACGGCACGGCGACGATGCGCCAGTGGAACGAGTTCAAGTCGCGCAACGCGGACGCCAAACTCGTCTGCATCGACATCCAGCCTTACGCCCACACGCAAGCCCTAGAACGCGCCGACATTCTGAACGTCGGCGGATTCTCCGACCAGGTGTTTACACTCGTCTCTGAATTCGCCGCCGGAACACTGGACGCCGGACACTGGGTCAGTGTGATTGAGAAGGTTGAGATTTAATTGAAATCGCCGCGCTTGTAGGGGCAGGTCTTGTGCCTGCGCAATGAGCGAAGCGAAAGAATTCTAGCCACAGAGAACACAGAAGGAAATGAGACAAGACAAATAACTGTCCTTCTTTCTCCATTCTCTCTGTGTTCTCTGTGGCTAATCTTTCTTAGTTTTTGCAGATGCTTCGGGCGGGCATAAGACCTGCCCCTACAATTCTTTTTACGATTTTAAATTCAATTTTGGCGAATGCCGGTTGGGAGTACATTGGATTAGCAAGTTCGATTCTTGCCCGCTCCAATAAAATTACGGGGCGGAACTCTCGCCAAAACTTGTCGCCAAAGTTTTAAATTTGAACAATGATTTGTTATTCGGGTTTGATGTATAGCTCGTAGCAGACTTCGTCTTCGGTCGCGCCGTCAGTCCAGACTTTTTCGTGCGTGCGGGTGAAGGTGAAACCGTGTTTTTGATTGGCGTATTTCGAGGCGAGATTTGAGGCGCGGTGCGAGACGATTATTCTTTTAACGGTCGGATGCCGTTTCGCCCAATCGAGCCGCGCCTGGTATATCAGCTCTGACAAGCCTTTTCCGCGAAAGTCCGGTTCGAGCCACGAACCCCATAACATCGCGGTTTCGCCCGTCGGGTCGTCGCGGAAAACTGAAACGCCCGTGATTCCGATTGGCGTATCGCCGGCGAAAAGCATAAAAACGGCGGAATTATCAGTTTGCTCGAGGCGGCTGCGCCAATCGGCTTCGGCAAACTGCGATTCTTTTTCGTAAGTTGAGCCGAAAACGAGCGGGTCGCTTTTGAGAGCCCTCAAACGAACGCGCGAAAATTCCCGCCAATCGTCGGCGGTTAGCTGTCTAATCGAAATATTCATTGATTTTTCGTCGCTGACCGATGGCGAAAAGGACAGGATTTGCTTCTTCTCCTGTCCTCCCGCTTTAAACGGTTCAGCCTTTGCGCGCATCGAGCTTTTTAATAATTATCAGCAGCAGCACGACGATAATCGGCGGGCTGATGAAAAACAGCCAGAACAGGATTTGAATCAGGTAGACGAGCGGATGTTTAGAGTCGGCGGCGGGCGCGAAGCTGACTTTTTCCACGCTCGAATCCATCTGCCTGAGCAACAAGCTTAATTGCCGCTCGGAAACGCCCGTCGCGTAAGCGAGCTGCTCGTCTTTTAAAAACTCAGCCGTTCCGTCCTTGATTTTGATTTCCCTGATGTCGTCCGATTTAATGCGCGCGACGGCTTCGTCAAAGGAAACGACGTTTGCTGCCGGCGATTCGTTTTCGCCCCGGTTTGAGCCGAAATACATTATCGAAAAAACTAAAAGGCTGCCGAGCAGAAAGCCTTTGGCGACGCCGGAATATTTTTGCTGAAAAGACATATTTTTTCCTCCGATGCGGCTAATCGTAGCACATCGGGGAATTTTGAAAAAGGTTTTCCGGCGTTAAAGCGCATCAACATTCTCTTTCGGGCGCGCTCGTTTTTTGTATAATATTTGTCGAATTCGGCGTATAATACAGCTATCGAGAACAAAGTATTTTGCTTAACAGGGGGCGAATTGATGCGAAAAACCGCGCGCTTTATAATAGTTTTGACGATTTTACTCGCCTGTTTCGGCGCTGCCGCCGAGACGCTCCACGCGCAGGGGATGCGCGAAAGGATAACCGGGAACGTTTGCAGCCCGTCGCTCGGGCTGAACGGCGTTTACCGCATCGACGTGAACGGCAGCGACAGGCTTTATTCAGTGATTGAAGAAGCGACGAGCAATGTTCCCTACGGCGAGCAGCAGCAGTTTTTTATCGATTTGGCGGTGCGGCTGACGCCGCCCGATTTGCTGGCGATAGAGTGTCGCGGCAATCGCGTTTCGCTCGGCTCGTCGCGCGCGCCGCGCGTCGAATTTGTCGCCGACGGAATCACGCGCACCGTCCGCGCAACCGACGGCAGCCTGCTCCGCTCGCGCATCGGGCTGGAGCGCAGCAGTCTGACTTTTAATTCCAGCGGCGGCGGCAGCAGCGACAATGTCAGCTTTACCTTTACGCCGCTCGAAAACGGCAGGCGACTGCGCGTGACGCGCCGCATTTCCGCCGCCGAGCTTACCGAGCCGGTCGTCATCCAGACCTTCTACGACAAAATCAACCCGGTCGTCAGCTGGGACATTTACGGCGCGCAGCCGCTCGATAATCGCGTCGCCAAACAAACCGGCGAGGAGGAAAAGCCGGGGACGAATTTTGCCGCGCGCACGCGGATTTCCTCGCGCGATGCAAATAACGAAGCCGACACGCTGCGCCGGAGTCTTTCGCGTTGGATTGACGCGACCAACGCGCGCAACATCGAAAGACAGATGGCTTTTTATATGCCCGAATTAAAAGCGTTTTATCTCTCTCGCAACGCTTCCAGAAGCGTCGTCCGGCAGGAAAAGTCGCGCGCTTTCGCGGCGGCTAAATCAATCGACATCCGCGCCGAAAACCCGGAAATCGTATTCCAGAACGGCGGACGAATGGCGATAATGCGTTTTCGCAAAAAATATAATATAGACAACGGCGCGCGCAGCCGCAGCGGCGAAGTCATTCAGGAACTGCGCTGGCAGCAAACCGCCGGCGGCTGGAAAATCTTCAGCGAGCGCGACATTAAGGTTCTGCGCTGATAAAGCGAGATTATTTGTTTTGGGCTGCGACCGGCGCGAACCGGACAAACTTAATTTTCAAAAATAAAACGGGCGGGATAATTTAATCGCCGCCCGCCCGTTTTTCCGAAACAACCGCCCGGATTATTTTTTAGAAAGGAAAATACTGCCTGTTCTGCTGGCGTCGGCGACGTTCTTCGCGACGCTGGCGACGCCATTCGCGCCATTCTTCCTCGCTCATATCGTCGGGCGCAACGCGGTCTCGCCTGCGGCTTTCCGACCGTTCGCCTCGCCGTTCGGAAGGACGACCCGTAAAAACGGATTCAATGTCCGGAACCGGCTCGGATTCGACGCGGCGCGGCGGGGCTTGATTGCGGCGCGGTGCGGCTTCGGTGCGTTTAGCGTTTTGAGCCGGAGTGCGCGGAGCTTCTTCGACCTGCTGGACGGGCTTCGGCTTTTCCGCGTTCTCGGTTTTGTCGTCAACCGGTTCGGGTTCGTCGCCGGTTTCCTTCTTTTCGACTTTCTTTTCGATTGCGGGAAGCCTGGTTTTAGCCGCCTGCTCCACGTTTTCCGGCACGGGCGCATCAATCGCCTCCGGCGCGGGCGCATCTAAAACGACGTCGTTCTGCCCGGCATTCGGGCTGCTCGATTCCTCGGTCGATTCCGTTGGCGACGGCTGGGATTGATTCGACGAGCTAGCTGCGCGGTTGATGAAATATCCGACCGCCAGCCCGGCGCAGAT
>JALZHR010000411.1 GCA_030860665.1 Acidobacteriota bacterium | reverse complement strand
CCATCCCGAACACGGAAGTTAAGCCTACTAGAGCCGATGATACTGCATCGTTACCGATGTGGGAAAGTAGGAAGCCGCCGGATTTATATTTTTACAGCGAAAAGCCTGTTCTTGATTTGAGAACAGGCTTTTTCCGTTTCCGGCAAAAACTTGGACAACACTTCAACCGAAAGTTATAATCAAAATCGGTATAACTTCCGAAGGCTCAATGAATTTCGACAAATTTTTTAAGTTAATATCATATGCGGTCGCGCTGTGCGGGTTGTTTGCCCTGACCGTTTCGGGCGGCGTCGGAATTTTGGTTTCGGCGGCTTTTATATTTGTCGCGGTTCTGGCTTGGTTTATCGAAGATACACGCTGGCAGCTTTCGGAGAGAATGGGAATCATTCTCGTTTTTCTTTTCATACCGCTTTTTTATCTCGATTGGAGATATCAGCTTAGCGGCTTTTCCGCCAGAGAGACGCTCGCAGCGGGCAGCCTCGCACGTTTGATTTTGGTGCTTGCCGGAATTAAGCTTTTGCAGAGAAAGACAGACCGTGACTGGATTTTTCTTTACATCATTTCATTTTTTGAAATTCTTCTCGCCGCCGGTTTGAGCATCAGCCCGTTATTTATTCTGGCGCTGGCTTTTTATCTGCTTTTTGTCGTGTGCGCGATTGTCACGTTTGAAATCAGAAAAGCATCCGGCAAAGTTTTAGAAAAAAAATCCAATCAGAAAAACAAGGTAAATTATCTTGACCTGGATAAAAAGACCGTTTATCGGCTGCCCGTTACGGCGACCGGATTGCTCATCATCGTGACGCTTTTTGCGGTTCCGTTATTTTTCTCTTTGCCGCGCGTCGGCGGCGCGGGATTTGGTAAGAGTCAGAGCGGCGCGACCACCGGCTTTTCCGATTCTATTCGTTTAGGAGAAATCGCGCGCGTTCAGCAGAATAACGAAATCGTGATGCGCGTCCGCATTGACGAAGCCGGTAAGGAGAAGGCACGAAATATCAGGTGGCGCGGCGTGGCGCTGGATTATTTCGACAATCTCGGCTGGCGCAAAACCAGAGCCAATTTTAACGAGACTTTCACCAAGACCGACAGGGATTTTTTTCATATCGGAACGACGGCAAACGCCGAAAATCTGGTGACGCAGACGGTTTATCTCGAACCGCTCGACACGTCGATTTTGTTTTCGCTTTCGCGTCCGGTCGCGTTTCAGGGGAATTTTCAGTTATTGACCAAAGACGCCGAAGGCTCGGTTTCCGTTAACCGCAGCGGCGGCGAGAGATTTTCCTATAAAGCTTATTCGGACATCACGCAGCCGAGTGCGGAAAAATTAAGAAGTGATAATTTGCCTTATACGAGGCAGCAGAGACGTTATTTGCAGCTGCCGGACAAGCCAATCGACGCCAGAATCGGCAATTTAGCCGCCGAAATTATTCAGGCGGCAAACGCCGACAATCGTTATGATAAGGCGCGAGCCATCGAATCATATCTGCAAAACAATTTCGGCTACACGCTTGATTTAAGGGCGACGGGCGAAGAGCCTCTGGCGGATTTTTTGTTCAACGTCAGAGAAGGTCATTGCGAGTATTTCGCAACGGCGATGGCGGTGATGCTCAGGACGCAGGGCATCGCGACGCGTGTAGTCAACGGTTTTCAGACGGGCGAATATAACGAAACGGCAGATATTTACGTTGTTCGCCAGCGCGAGGCGCATTCGTGGGTCGAAGTTTATTTTCCGCAGGATAATGCGTGGGTGACGTTTGACCCGACGCCCGCCGACGGGCGCTTCGGCGACCGGCAGAACGACGCGTCGGGCATCTTCGGCAGCGTAAACCAATATCTCGAAGCCCTCGAAACTTTCTGGATTCAGTATATCGTCAGTTACGATAATCAGGAGCAGAAATCGCTGATGCGCTCGCTTCGCAGCAGCCTTCAGGAATATCAAATCGAAGCGACCACCTGGGCGAATCTTTTGCAGATGCGGCTCGCCGACTGGTGGAAAGATGTGCGCGGCGATTCCGGATTTGCGCAAAGCGCGTGGGCAATCGGCTACGGCGTTCTGTATTTCGTCGGCTTTGCGCTGGGAATTTTTCTGATTGTGCGGCTTTACCGAAGATTCAAAAAACTGAAAATGTGGGAAAAGCTCCGGGCGTTTCTCAGGCGCGAAAAGGAAGATTCGATAATCGAGTTTTACGAGCGAATGCAGAAAACGCTGGCGCGCAAAGGCTTCGAGCGAGCCTCGCATCAAACGCCGCTCGAATTCGCTTTCGCCCTGAATATGCCGGAAGCCGTCAAGATTACGGAAAAATACAACCGCGTCCGCTTCGGCGAAAAAAATCTAGACCGCGAAGAAGCGCGGGAAATCGAAAACTGGTTAAAGAATCTGGAAGAAAAGCAATGAAGCTGGCGATATTCGATATTGACGGAACATTGACCGAAACCAACGAAGTCGATGATGAATGTTTCGTGGCGGCTTTTGCCGAGTCGTATCGGATAAGTGATATTGAGACGGATTGGACGACATATAAGCACGTCACCGATTCGGGAATTCTCTCGGAGCTTTTCGAGAGAAAATTAAAACGCGCGCCGCTGGAAAAAGATTTTGCCGCCTTCAAACGCTGCTTTGTCGAGAAATTAAAGGAGTTTGCCGAAAAAGACGCGGAACGCTTTGTCGAAATCCGGCACGCCGGAATAATGCTGGAAAAGCTGAGGCGCGAAAAAGACTGGGCGATTGCTCTGGCGACCGGCGCTTTTTACGATTCAGCCGAGCTGAAATTAAGCAAGGCGGAGATAAACATCGAAGATTTTCCGACGGCGACGGCGGACGACGCCCTTTCGAGAGAAGAAATTTTGCGGATTGCAATCGGGAAATCACTGGTTTTCTACGGGCAGGATAAGTTCGAGAAAATAGTTTCAATCGGCGACGGCGTCTGGGACGCGCGAACGGCGAAAAATCTGAATCTGGATTTTATCGGCATCGCCGGAAGCAACGGCAGCGAGCGTGCCGAAAAGCTGCGCCGTGAGGGCGCGGAATTAATTATCGAAGATTTTAGCGATTATAAAGTTTTTTTAGAATACTTAAATAAATGAAAAAAGTTGGATTTGTCAGTCTCGGCTGTCCGAAGAATCTCGTGGATTCGGAAGTGATGATGGGACAGTTAAAAGAGGCTGGCTACGAAATTACGTCACAGGAACAGGACGCGGACGTCGTGGTCGTCAACACGTGCGGCTTTATCGAATCAGCCAAGCAGGAATCGGTCGAAGCGATTCTGGAAGCGACTTCGCTGAAAGCCGGAGGAAAAACGAAACGCGTCGTCGTCGCCGGTTGTCTGGTCGAGCGTTACCGCGACGATTTGATGAAAGAGCTGCCGGAAGTCGACGCTTTTATCGGCACGAACCAGATAAACGATATTTTAAAAGCCGCCGACGCGAGCGAAAATTTTCGCGAGCTTCCGCTTTCGCCAATCGGCAACAAAACGGCGACGTATCTATACGATTTCGACACGCCGCGTTATCGCGCGACCGATTCCTACACGGCTTTTATCAAAATCGCCGAAGGCTGCGACCGTCCGTGCGCTTTCTGCTCGATTCCTTCGATGCGCGGCTCGTTCCGCTCGCGCCGGCTCGGCTCGATTTTGAAGGAAGCCGAAGATTTAGCGAAGCAGGGCGTGAAGGAAATCGTTCTTATCGCGCAGGATTCCTCGCGTTTCGGCGAGGATTTAGGCGAAGTCGATGCGCTGGCGAAACTTATTCGCGCGCTCGGCGAGATTAAGGATTTGGAATGGATTCGCGTGATGTATGCCTATCCGACGCATATTTCCGACGCTTTTCTCGCCGCCATCGCCGAGACGCCCAAAGCCGTCAAATATCTGGATATGCCTTTGCAGCACGCCTCGCGGAACGTCCTGAAGCTGATGAAGCGCGGCGGAAATCGCGAGAGTCTGGAAAGATTGATTGCCCGGGTGCGCGAAAAAGTTCCGGGCATCACGATTCGCACGACCTTTATCACCGGCTTTCCCGGCGAAACTGAGGAAGATTTTGAAGAGCTGATGGCTTTCGTCCGCAACTGCGAGTTCGATAACGTCGGCGTTTTCACCTATTCGGACGAGGAAGGCACGCCCGCTTTCGATTTACCGAACAAGGTAGACGCGAAAACCGCCAAACGCCGCCGCAGCGCGCTGATGAAAGAACAGGCGAAGATTTCAAAACGCAAGAACAAGGCGAAAATCGGCAAAACCTTTAAAGTTTTGTTTGAAGGCGTGTCGCAGGAATCGGATTTGCTTTTTCAGGGGCGACTCGAAGGACAGGCGCAGGAAATCGACGGATACGTTTTAATCAACGATATGCCGGAAGATTTCGAGCCTGCGGTCGGCGAAATTTATTCGGTAAAAATTACCGAAGCGCTCAATTACGACTTGATTGGACGAATCATTTAATATACATTTACCCACGACGAGCTATTCGCCCCGAAAATCTACCGCTCAGAAAGTAAAAAGAAATATGAAATTAACCGATTTAACCAAATTGTTATTGCTGGCTGCCGTCTGCTGCCTGCTGTCCTCGTCGGCTTTCGCGCAGGATAACCTGAAAACCGCGCAGAAACCTTATCAGAAATGGAGTTATGAAGAAGCGAGGAAAATTATCTCCAGCCAGCCGTGGGCTGACCAGTATCAATCAACCAAGGGCTTAGCCTCCGTTACGGTGCAGCAGCAGCAGCGCGAACAGGCTGACACCTTTCTCGGAGGAAAAAACCGCGGCAGGGACGGGCGCGAGCTCGAGCCGCCGCCGATCGTCATTCGTTTGCATTCCGCTTTGCCCGTTCGACAGGCGATAGTCAGAATCCAGCAGCTTCAGGCTGGCTATGACAAGATGAGCGAGCAGGACCGGATTAAATTCGACGAATCGAAAAAAGTCTTTTTAAGCTGCCCGGCTTGCAAGGGTAATTATGTCGTAACCATCACGAAGTTCAAGGACAATTCGCCCGGCGCGGTCGACGACGGAATCTTTCAGACGATGACGCTCGAAGACTTCAAAGGTAAAGTCTGGCTCGTCAACGACAAAAACGAGAAACGCGAGCTGGTGCACTTCGTGCCCGCGAAAGGCTCGGGCGACTCGTCTTATTTTTTCTTTAAGCGAACCGACGACAAGGGAAACCCGCTGCTCACGCCCGAGAGCAAGGAGATGAAATTCGTTTTCGCCAACGAGCTGGTGGATGAAGGCGCGAACCAGTACAGCGCGCTGATTCCGCGCACTTTCGTGTTCAGAGTTTCCAAATTAGTGCTTAACGACAAAGTCGAGTTTTAATTTTTGGCGACAGTCCCGGATTTTTAACGCCGTCTTTCTGATTCGCAATCCTCGAATATCAGTTCGGGATTGCGAATTTTTGCGTGACGAAGCGTCGAAAATTATTGACGCGCCGCGCAACATAACATAAACTGCCCGCATCTCTCTTAATAAGAAGATAGCTAAAAAAATGAGGTTGCGATTTATGCGTTCAATTTTTAAATATGCCATTCCAGGCGTTTTCTGCTGCCTGTTTCTGCTGCACGGCGCGGTTTCCGCCCAGGACAACGGGAAACCGTCTTCGGATGATAAGACCAAAAAGACCGAAAAGTCTGAAAAAAACGAAAAGCCCGTTAAACCTTCCGACGGCTTGGCGCCGGTAACGCTTAAGGATTTGGCAGTCGATTTTCCCGAGGTCGAGGGC
>JALZHR010000399.1 GCA_030860665.1 Acidobacteriota bacterium | reverse complement strand
TGTGCGGCGCTTGCACGCGCGCGGAGAAATTTAATTTTCCGAGTTCCAGAGACAAGGACGACAACGAGAAGATTTTTTTCAGCGAGCACCCGGACATCGGCTTGATTCGGCAGGCGGGAAAATTTATCACCGTCAACCAGATGCGCGAGCTGGAAACGGAATCGAATTTTCGCCCGTATGAAGCGGCGGCGCGATTTTTTCTGATTGACGACGCCGAAAAGATGAACGAGGCGGCGGCGAACGCGCTTCTGAAAACGCTCGAAGAGCCTTCGCCGACCTCGCATATTTTTTTAATCACGTCGCGTCCCGCCGCGCTTTTGCCGACGATTCGCTCGCGCTGCCAGACCTTGCGTTTCGCGCCCGTCGAGCCGAAACAAATCGAAGGCTTTCTGGAAGGCAAAAAACAATTTTCGGTCGCGGACGCCGAGCTTTTGTCGAAGCTCGCGCGCGGCAGCATCGGGCGCGCGCTCAATCTGGATTTGGGCAAATTCCGCGAGCGGCGCGAGGCGATGCTGAAGGTCGTCGAAAGCCTGATTACAAAACCGAACCGCGCCGTTCTGCTGAAAACCGCCGAGGAAATGAACGACGCGAAAAACAAGGATTATTACGAGAATTTTCTGGAAATTCTGGAAACGCTGATTCACGACCTCTGGACTCTGCGGCTCGGAAAAGACGAAATCGTCAACGTCGATTTGAGACGGCAGCTGGAAAATCTCGCCGCAAACGCCGAAGCGAAACGTCTCTCGGCGTGGCTTTCGGAAATCGGAACGCTGCGCGAAAACTTCGCCGTCAATCTCAACCGGAAAATCGCCACCGACGCGCTTTTTATGCAGATGGCGGGTTAAGGAAATCAGGGAAGTTAAGGAAATTAAGGAAATTAGGGAAATTAAGGAAATTAAGGAAATTAAGGAAATTAGGGAATGAAAGAGAAAATCCTTAATTAGCCTGATTTCCTATTTCCTTAACTTCCCTAATTTCCTATTTCCTATTTCCCTTAATTTCCATAATTTCCTCTTTCCTTAATTTCCCTGATTTCCCTAATTTCCTTGCCTTCCTTTTTGTTTTATAATCGGATTCTGTCCCGGAAAAAAGGAGTTTTTATGAAAAATTTGTTTTTGGCGTTTATTCTGCTTTTCGGCGCGATGAATATTTTCGCCCAGACGGAAAATCCGCCGCGGGTTAAGCATATTACGATGGGCGTCATTAACGGCAAGGCGACGAGCCTGCCGAAGCCCGAATATCCGGCGGCGGCAAAGGCGATTCGCGCGAGCGGCACGGTTAACGTCGAGGTGACGCTCGACGAAAGCGGCAGCGTGATTTCAGCCAAAGCCGTCAGCGGGCATCCTTTGCTGCAAGCGGCGGCGACGGCTGCCGCGCGGCAGGCTAAATTCAGACCGGTAATGCTCAACGAGCAGCCGGTTAAAGTCTCGGGCGTAATCGTTTACAACTTTGTCGCTCCGCCTCTGCCGTCCGAAAAACAAAACGCGCCGGGAGATTTGGTTTTCTTTACCGGGGTGAGTATGTTTCTGACGGCGCTGAAGGATGTCGAGCCGGGCGAGGAGGAAAACACCATTCTGCGCGAGATGGCGGATAGTTTGCCGCGTGACTTTGCCGGCGAAAAAGCGCAGCTTAACCGCCTGATAACCGCCCGGCGCGGCGAGCACGTTAGAATTATCGACGAGCTTATCGCCACATTCGGACGACGCCTGACCGGCACGCAGCTGTGGCTGTTCGATTTCGGAAAATACTGGGGCGAGGCGCTCAGGCAGGCTCATAAACTGTCGGGCAACAACCCGGACGGCGATAAAGTGAAGTTCATCGACAACATCAACAAAATGACGGCGCTGCTGAATTCCGCGCCGAAAGACATTCCGGCAAACGTTCTGGAGAAAATCAGAAAAATCGTCCTGGTCGATGATGAAAACGATATGGCTTCGCCCGAATTCATCAACGATTTTATGAGAGCAAGCTTTGAGTTTATGGACTTTATCGCGCCCGACGAAAAGGAAAATGGAACCGATTAAGTCATCGGCGAGCGGGCGGATTTTAGCGGCGGCTGGTTTAATCGGCGGCGCGGCGGGCGCGTTCGCCGTCGCGTGGTTTAATCCGGTGACGGCGGGATTTTTTCCGCAATGCCCGCTTTATCAGATGACCGGGCTGGCTTGCCCCGGCTGCGGGCTGACGCGCGGTTTCCATGCGCTTTTTCACGGCGACGTTTTAACGGCGCTCGACTACAACGCTCTGCTGCCGTTCTACGTTTTGTTTTTCGCTTATCTGGCGGCTTCGCTCGTTTCCATCGCCGCGCGCGGGCGCGGATTTTCGTTCAAGCCTTTCCAGCCGAAGCTCGTTTACGGCTTTCTGGTTCTCTCCGTAGCATTTGCTGTCGTCAGAAATCTGCCGTTTTATCCGTTCAGCGTTTTATACCCGTAAAAAGTGAAAAAGTGAAAAGGTGAAAAAGTAATTGCTGCTTTTCGTCAACAAACTTTTTCACCTTTTCACCTTTTCACTTTTTCACTTTAAGAAATCTGCACGAGCGGTTTTTCTGCCGCCAGGGATTTGGCGTTTTCGCCTTCCTGCCGCAAAATCTCGACTTCCTTGACGAATTCCTCGACGATGTCCGCGCCGGAAACGCGGCGCATCGGCACGCCGTTTTTGAAAATCATCCCGACGTTTCTGCCGAAGGTGACGCCCAACTGCGAATCGTGCGCTTCGCCCGGACCATTGACGGCGCAGCCCATAATCGAAAGATGCAGCGGCTCTTCGACGTGCGCCAGACGACGCTCGACTTCCGTGACGATTTCGACAAAATTATCGACGTCCAGACGCCCGCACGTCGGGCAGGCGACGACAGTCACGCCGCGTTTTCTCAGCTCCAGACTTTTCAAAATTTCCCAGCCGACGCGCACTTCCTCGTGCGGTTCGGCGGCTAGGCTGACGCGAATCGTGTCGCCGATGCCTTCGTGCAGTAAAATGCCCAAGCCCATCGCCGATTTAATCGTGCCGCCGAAAGGCGTCCCGGCTTCCGTGACGCCGAGATGCAGAGGATAATCGACCTTCTGCGCCATCAGCCGGTAAGCGGCGACCATCCGGTTGACGTCCGACGCTTTAAGAGAAATGACGATGTCGGTAAAGCCCAAATCTTCGAGAATCCGCACGTGGCGCATTCCCGATTCGACCATCGCTTCGGGCGTCGCCGAGCCGTATTTTTTCAGCAAATCCTTTTCCAGCGAGCCGCCGTTGACGCCGATTCTGATAGGCACGCCCTGCGCTTCGGTCGCGCGGACGACTTCGCGGACGCGGTCAATCGAGCCGATGTTTCCGGGATTGATGCGGAGCTTGTCGATTCCGGCTTCGAGCGCCATCAGCGCCAGCTTATAGTGAAAATGAATATCCGCGACGAGCGGCACGTTCGTCCGCTTGCGGATTTCCTTTAAGGCGATTGCCGCGTCCTTGTCAGGCACGGCGATGCGAACGATTTCGCAGCCCGCCGCGACCATTTCCTCGATTTGTCTTATCGTTCCGTCGACGTCGGTCGTGTCGGTTTTCGTCATCGACTGCACCGCGACGGGCGCGCCGCCGCCGATTTGCACATCTCGGACCTTGAC
>JALZHR010000564.1 GCA_030860665.1 Acidobacteriota bacterium | reverse complement strand
ATCCGCGTTCATCCGTGTAAATCTGTGGTTTCGATTTCTTACACGCCGACGGTTTCGTGTTCTTCGGTTTCTTCGACCAGATACGGCGTCGCGCTCGGTTTATCCAAATCTTCCTGTAAAACTTTGGCGATTACGGGCAGGCTCAATGAACGCGTTTTGCCGATGCCGGGAACCTGTTTGCCTTTGGCGTAGACGGCGTGGCGACCGTGTTCCTTATACCATTCTGAAAGGGACGCGGTTTTGTGCATTTCCTCGATGATTTGCCGCCAGCCGACGCCCGTGTTGTAAGCGCAGAAGGAAATCTCGCCTTCCTGCGTGCCGTAAGGGATGACGCACATCTCGGTGCGGCGGAAATCGTAGGTGAATAAATCCTGAAACCACATTCCCTCGACGCACAGGACGCGCCAAACGTCTTCTTCCGTTTTTTCCTGTTTCATCCGGTCGTTGCGGTCGCTGTTGGAAGTCGTCGAAGACGGTTTGAAAAGATTGATAATCTGCGAAATCGGGAAGCCGTCGGGCGCGGCGGCGGCGTCGTAATTACGCATAATCGCCATTCCGAGCTGCGCCATCGTCAGTTTTTTCCCGCGCGCCGTGTCGGTGATGACGGCAACGTCCTTCATAAACTGCTCGTAGTTGAAAAACTCGAACAGCGATTTCATCTCGCCCGTCTTTTTGTTGACGACGACGAGCGTAAAGATTCCGCAGTTCGGATGACAGTTGCACGACGACCAGCCCCACGGCGCATCCGCGCCCTGAAGCATATCCATCACGGAAGTAAAAGCCGAATACGACGAAAGCGGAAACCAGTCGCGCAAAGGCTGAAGGTCGAGGCTTCCGTCCAGCTGATTTTTCAAATCGTGCGTCATACCCGCCAGCGTGTATCGCTGCTGTTTTCTATCCGCGTCCGAAACGTCCTCGTCGCGTCCCGTAAAGGAAACCGGCTGGAAAGCGATGGTCTGAACCTTGTCGATGTTCTCGGCGGCGAATTTGACGATGTCGCCGATGGCGTCGTTGTTGACGGTGTTGACAATCGTCGTCACGAGCGTCACCTTGATGCCGACCGACGCGAGGTTTTCAATCGCCTTCAATTTCACGTCGAACAAATTGCCGACGCCGCGATGCTTGTTCTTTTCCTCGCTCACGCCGTCGAACTGCAAATAAACGCCGTGCTGACCCGCAGCTTTAGCCGCTTTGCAAAACTCGATGTCCTCGGCGTAGCGAATGCCGTTGGTCGCCGCCAGAATGCGGTAAAATCCGACCTTTTTCGCATAGGCGACGGCGTCGAGAAAATGCGGCGCAATCGTCGGCTCGCCGCCGGAAAACAAAATGATGATTTGACGGCGCGGCTTGAACGAGACGGCGCGGTCTAAAATCGCTTTCGTGTCCTCGAACGTCGGCTCGTGAACGTAGCCGACCTGGTTGGCGTCCATAAAACACGGGTTGCACATCATATTGCAGCGGTTCGTCAAATCGACGGTTAAAACCGCGCCGCGCCCGAATTTTATATCGGACGTTCCGTGATGATGAACGTGCGAGTCTTCGGCGGCTTTAAAATCGCGACCGTAAAACAATGATTCGATGCGCTCCAGAAACTTCGCGTCCGTCGCCAGCACGTCCTCGAATTCGCCGTGCGTCGGGCAGGTTTTGCGCATAATCACCTGACCGTTTTCGACCAGAATGTCGGCTTTAATCTCGCCCGGATGCGAGTTCATCAGAATTTCGAGCGGAATCTTGCCGGAAGTGACGCCTTCGCGCACCTGTTTGACGCAGGTCGGGCACAAAGAATCCGTCTCGCGCGGAAATCCGAGCGGCGGCGCGGTGCGCTCGTAAGATTTCAAAAGCGGCTCAGCCGCCCAAGCCGGTTTGATTGATTCGCCTTCGGGCAGGGCTTTATTTATCGCCTGAAACGCCTTCCAGCCGATGTCAGCCAGTTTTGAAGCGGCTTTCGAGCCGGTTTTACCCTTTCCTTTTCCTTCGCCGCGGCGAAAATTATCACTAAACATAGATTTTATTTTAACAGTTTAAATAGACTTTTGAAGATAAGACACAAAAAACCAAGCTAAAGGCTACCAAATTTCCGCCCGTTTGCCAATTTTCACTTTCATAAATACCGGAAACTTCACAAAAATTAACGCATAACGACGACGGCTTTTCGGCAAAAACGCTGTATTCACAACCGGCTCAATGCGATTTATCGAGAACGAATCCGGACAAAGCTTTCATGTCAGACAAAGAAGAAATAATTCTCAAGTCATTTATTGATGCGCTTAAAAACAAAGAGGTTGTTCGGTTTATCGGCGCGGGCG
>JALZHR010000562.1 GCA_030860665.1 Acidobacteriota bacterium | reverse complement strand
ATTTGAGTATGACGAGAGGACGGAATCAATCAAGGCAGAAGCCCGCGCGTGCGGCAAGGACGCTCTCGAAAGGCTAAAGGCTAAAGGCTAAAGGCTAAAGGAGAAAGTAAAGCCGATTTCCAAACTTTAGCCTTTAGCCTTTAGCCTTGACACTTTAAAGAGCGCCCTTGTTGATGCGCGGGCTTCTGCCTTTTAAAAAGCCCTTAAAATTCAAAACTTTCTTCCGTTCCGCGTTCCGCGTTTCGCATTCCGCGTTTTCATTCAGTCTCGCTTGCGCAATTGCAGGCACAATTCCTGACCGAGCGAGGGAAACAGCGCCGCCCAGACTTGATTTAAGCGAATCCAGAGGGCGTAGTTTTCCAGGCGGCTGCCTTTTTTTCGGATGAGCGCCGTGCCGGTCGAAAACTCGACCTCGAAGCCGACCTGCTCGGCGATGCGGCGCAGGCGTTTCGCCCAGAAAACGTGAATGTGCTGTCCGCGCTGCCGCGTTCCCGCCTGCAATTCCCGGGCAAACTGCCGCTCGCGCAGATTGGCGATAAATTTCGGCGCGGTCGGCACGCCGACCAGCAGCAGCCCGCCCGGACGCAGGATGCGCGCAATCTCGCGCATCGTAAATTCCGGTCGCGGCAGGTGTTCCAGAACGTGCGAGCAGATGGCGATATCGACCGCCGCGTCGCCGAGCGGCAGCCCTTCGTCGAAATCGCATTGATACAGCTCGTCGTATTTCGCCAGCCCGATGCCCTCGCGGTTGGTGTCGATGTCGAGCCCGACCCAGCGCGCGCCTTTGACCGGCGGAATAAACCGCTTGATAATCCCGCGGTCGCAGCCGACGTCGGCAATCACCGGCGCGCGGTCGAGCCGTTTCAGCTCGTCCTGAATGACGCAGTGCATCCACCAGTAGCGCAAAGCCCTGACCGGGTAGCGAGTTTTTTCCAGCTCTTTTGAAAAAGGGAAATCCGGCTTGCGAATCTCCGGATTGCGGTCAATCGCGTCGAGCGGCTCGGAGACAAAGCGAAACCGGCTGTATCTTTTAGAATTATTGCGGGAGCTGTTCTTGTTCATAACTGGTAACTGAGAACTGAGAACTGATAACTGATAGTTAATAGTTTGTTCTTTTCACTATCAGTTATCAGTTCTCAGTTATCCACTATTTTCGGATGACGCGGACGATTTCGGACGGCGCGCTTTCCGTACCCTTTGAATCGACGGCGCGGACGTAATAAAAATAAACCTCGCCCGATTTAACGCCTTCGTCCTTAAACTCGGTCGTCGGCAGCGGCTCTTTATTGCGCCTCTCCCATTGCTCGAGCGGCACATTCGCCTCCGCCGACCGATAAATATTGTAGCCCGCGAAATCCGCGAGCGGATTCTGCTCGAAACGGTTTCCGGCGTGGTCTGTGTAAGTGGTTTGCGGCGTAATCGGCGCGCTCTCGTTGCCTTCGGCGTCGACGCGCGTCAGCTTGTAAAAATAACGCTGCCCGAGCGCCGCCGCCGGGTCGTCGAAATTTCCTTCGGGAATCGGCTCGTCGGTCAATCTTTCCCAGAATATAAACGGCAGGTTCTCGTTCGTCGAGCGGTAAACGTGAAAGCCGACGAATTTCTTCTCCATCTTCTGCTGCAAAAGCTTCCGCTTCGCCTTGAGCTTGTGTTTGTTCATACCTTCTAACCGCTGAATATAAAAATTGTATGCTACGGGCGAAATTAAGTGAAGCCGCTCGACTTTGCGCGGGAAATAAAAAAGGCGACTCCTTTTGCCGGGAATCGCCTTTCTCTTTCTGTTTTCAGTCGTTTAGTAACGTTTACGGAAATTCCGCGAGTTGGTGTAAGTTCGTCTGGTGTAACGATAATAACCGTCGCGATAGCCTTCCAGATAAGCCTCGCGATAAGCCTGCCGGTAGGCTTTCTTGTTGCCGAAGCGGTCTTCGTAGCCGTTCGTGCCTTTCTGCCAGTCGCCGGAATTTTCCGGGTGATAAGCGTCGCGCTCGCGCCCGGCGTCCGCGCCGTCGTTCAAGCCGTCCTCGTAGCCGTATTGCTCGGCGACGGTCATTCCTTCATTCGTATATTCGCGCGTATTGTAAACGCGCCGGTGTCTGCCGCTGCTGCTGCGATTGTAATCGCGGTCGCGGTCATAATCGCGGTCGTCACGAACGCGGTCATAATCGCGGTCATAATCACGGTCGTCGGTGACAATCGTAGTATAAACGCGCACTTTGCGCGGCTCGCGATACTGCGCCTGCCCCGCAATGTCCGAAATTAAAACAAAGCCGAACGCCAGCGAGAGTAAAATCGCCGCCCGCCGGATTTTGCCCGGTATATGATTTGAATACATAAAAGATACCTCCGCCGCGTCTGAAGCAATACTTATGCCGCGTCGAAACAAAAAAGCGACCCGGAAGCGGGTCGCTTTTTACGCATTGTTTCGACCGCCGGATTCACGGCGTCGGCGCGGGTTCGTGTTTCGGTTTCGGCTTCGCCCGCTCCGAATCGCGCGTCCCGCCGACCATCTCATATTCCGCGCTGTCCGTCCCGTATTTCAACCCGACGGCGGGCAGAACTTTTTTGTTAAAGCCGCGCAAAACGCGTTCTTTCGCATTAAAGACGTTGAGTTTTTCATCGGCTAACGCCAGCGTCTGATTGTAATCTTCCAATGCGGCGCGCGCATCGGCGAGCAGCGCCTCGCCCGCCGCGACCGAGACGCCGCCCGTCAAATCGAGCGTCGCCTCGATTGATTTCATCCCGGCAATCTTCTGTTCCGTCTCATTCATTGTGCGTGTGGCTGATTTTCTTGCTTTCGCCATAATCTTATTCTCCTTTGAGTTAATAATTTGAGCCGAAATTAAGTCGCCGCACAATACATTGAACTCGATACATTGTACAGTGCAAAGAGTTCAACGTGCCGTAAATCTTCCGCACTGTACTGTGGACTCGATACACTGTTCAGTGAACTCAATGCACTGTACAGTGAACTTAATTCACCGTACTGTGAACTCAATGCAAGGTTCACGAAACTCGATTCAAGGTTCGATGAACTCGATTCACGCAATGCCGAAACGCGCCTCATCAACCCCGAATCAGCCGCAGATTAGTATAAATTCAATCAAATTTCAACAGAAAATTTTCGCCGAAAAGTAAAAATCTTCGGTTATGTCGAAAAGTTCTTTCCTTATGGTTTGAGTAAGAATATGTGCTGTTGCAGATAAATAAATAATTCGTGAAAAAATATTTGGATGGTATTTCTGGCTTCTTGTGAAAAAGAAAGAATCAGCATCAAATTTATCATTGCGTTAATTAATTGATTTTTCCAATCTTTTCTTCCTATCTTCTGGTTGGCGGCTTCTGTTTTTAAGTCGCTTATTTTGCTTTTTACGCTTTCTATAAGCAGTATTGTTTTTTCTTGTGATAATCTTTCAGTATTTATTATTTCAATAAGTTTATTTTGAAACTTATCCAATTGATTATTGATTATCTGAACTTCATCATTGGTAAATGGTTGGTTATTTGGTTTAAAGTTTTGTTGATTTGACTCTGCTTCGCTTAAATTTGCAACTGTATCCAAAACAAAACCTATTTCTCTATTGTATATGCTCTACTCCTCTAATATTTTCATTCATGCCGTAAGGAAGTCCTGTAAATATACCTGGATATTCAATTTGAATATAGTTTCTTAAACTTTTGTAACGAGAATTAATATTTCTGAGTTCATATTCAATTGCATCCAGTTGGTTTAAATACTCTTCATTTTTTTCATCTGCTACAGTTTGCGGGTAAGATTTAGCACCTTCAATATAATTTTTAAGATAGTTTTGGAAGGCTTTCAATTGAGCCAAAAGTTTTTCACGTTCCATAATTCTTACTTAAATACTATAAATAAAAACGGGCGAGGCTTGGCTTCGCCCCTGCAAAGATTGATTGTGTCGAACCGTTACGCCGCAGGAGTTAATTTATCGCGGAGCATTTCGCTCACCAGACTTTTAACCGCTATGCCGCGCTGGTGCGCCTGTTCCGTCAAAGCGGGAATTAGGTCGGCATCAATTTCGATTTCATAACGGCGGCGTTTGAGTTCGACTTCCGCATCGACGGTTTCAAATTCGTCGGCGTAGTTGGTCGTGTCGTGATTGTCCCAAAAATCGGCTGCTTCCTCGTAGCTGGCAAATTCTTCGGGGATTTTTTTAATCTGTTTATGTTTGTCATTCATAAAACAAAAATGCGAGATATTCGACTTGCGTCAAATTATCTCGCATTTCCGCAGCCGAATCAATTTATTTTCTTTACGCCGTCGGCGCGGCTTTGACGGTTTCGCTTTCGGTTTTGTCGGGCACGCGGCGTTCGGCTTCTTTTTGCCGGGTGTCGTTGAAGGGCTTTTCAGCCGGTTCGACGCGCGGCGGGGCTAAGCCGAGTTCGGGCGAGCGCCAGAGGTTTGAAACCAGCAATTCGCGGATGAACGCCATTTCTTTGGGCAGGCGGTCGTAGAGTTTGAAGAATAAATCGTCGTGCGAGGCGATTTCCTTAATCCACAAATCGCGGTCGAGGTTCATCACCCTTTCAAAATCCTCGCGCGTGAAGTCTTCCATTCCGCGCCAGTCCATATCTTCATAACGCGGCATCCAGCCGAGGGGCGTTTCGATGCCGATGGATTTTCCGCGCGAGCGCTCGACAATCCATTTCAGGACGCGCATATTTTCGCCGAAGCCAGCCCAGAGGAATTTGCCGTCCTCGCCTTTTCTGAACCAGTTGACCGAAAAGATACGCGGCGGCTCGGGAATATTGCGCCCGAAGTCGAGCCAGTGCGAGAAATAATCGCCCATGTGATAACCGGCGAACGGCAGCATCGCGAACGGGTCGCGGCGGACTTCGCCGATGTTGCCGAAAGCGGCGGCGGTCATTTCCGAACCCATCGTCGCCGCCATATAGACGCCGAACGCCCAGTTGAACGACTGCTGAATCAGCGGCACGACCGAGTTGCGGCGACCGCCGAAGATGAACGCCGAGACGGGAACACCTTTCGGGTTGTCGAAATCTTCGTCGACGACCGGGCACTGCGTAATCGGCGCGGTGAAACGCGCGTTCGGGTGCGCGGCTTTTTTGTCCGAATCGGGCGTCCAGTCGTTGCCCTGCCAGTCGATGGCGTGCGCGGGCGGCTCGCCGTCCATTCCTTCCCACCAGACGTCGCCGTCGTCCGTTAAGGCGACGTTGGTGAAAATCGTGTTTTCGCGGATGGTTTGCATCGCGTTCGGGTTCGTCGCGTTGTTCGTGCCCGGAGCGACGCCGAAAAATCCGGCTTCCGGGTTGATGGCGCGAAGCCTGCCGTTTTCGTCCGGCTTAATCCACGCGATGTCGTCGCCGACGGTCGTCACTTCCCAGCCTTCTTCCTGAAACGGCTTCGGCGGAATCAGCATCGCGAAATTCGTTTTGCCGCAAGCCGAGGGAAACGCGGCGCAGACGTAATCTTTGCGCCCGTCAGGCGATTTGACGCCGACAATCAGCATATGCTCGGCGAGCCAGCCCTGCTCGCGTCCCAATGTGGAAGCGATTCTCAAAGCGAGACATTTTTTGCCCAGCAGCGCATTGCCGCCGTAGCCCGAGCCGTAGCTCCAAATCGTTCTTTCTTCGGGAAAATGAACGATGTATTTATCTTTCGGGTCGGGCGAGCAAGCCCACGCAACGTCTTTTTCGCCTTCCGCCAGCGGCATTCCGACCGAGTGCAGGCAGTGCACGAAATCGCCGTCGCCCATCGCTTCGAGCGCCTTGTTTCCCATCCGCGTCATAATCTTCATATTGACGACGACGTAGGGCGAATCCGACAACTGCACGCCGAACTGCGAAATCGGCGAGCCGATAGGTCCCATACAAAACGGGATGACATACATCGTGCGCCCGCGCATCGAGCCGTCGAAACGCGGTCTCAAGGTCGCCTTCATCTCGCGCGGGTCCATCCAGTTATTGGTCGGACCGGCGTCGCCCTTGCTGCGCGAGCAGATGTAGGTGCGGTCTTCGACGCGCGCCACGTCCGACGGGTGCGAGCGAGCCAGAAACGAGTTCGGACGCTTTTCGGGATTCAGGCGGATGAACGTTCCGCCGGCGACCATTTCTTCACACAGGCGGTCGTATTCTTCCTGCGAGCCGTCGCACCAGTAAACGCTGTCGGGCTTGCACAGCTCAGCCATTTCCGTCACCCAGCGGACCAGCTCCGCGTTATTTATATTTGCCGGAATGTTTAAATTATCCATAGTTTGCTCTCTCCAAAAAATATTCCAATAAAAATATATATATTGAAAAAGACCTCCGCCCGTTTCAATATTTAAAGTTTTAAACAAATTAAATGTTTAAGAAATTCTTCATTAAATTTTAATGAAAGATTTTCAATTACCACGAGCTTTTGCGTTTTCCTCATTGTTCGTAACGACATACAAGCTCATCAGTCTTGCTTAATAAGTATAAGTCTAGCATACCAAAACCGGAATCGAAGCCCAAATTTCGGACGAGGCTGACACTTTTTCTCACGAAAACACGCGTTAGTAATTGAAAGCCGCGATGTCGGCGGCTCTCAAAGCATTTATAAATTTTGTCATCTTTCAGATAGAGGAGAATTAAAAAAATATGAAGATACCTGTCGGCAGACCGCCCGTCGGCGCGCCCGATAAAGTCCGTCGTCATCCGAATAGCGGCGGCAGCAAGGTTGTTTTCGACGCCAAATGGGACGTTCCGCAAGCGCCGCCGAACACGAAAGTCGGCTTAACCGCAGTCAGCAAAATAACCATCGAAGGCGCTTCGACGGCGCAGATAAAGATTTTTCACATCGCGGGCGGCGAGCACAGCCCGGTCGCCGTCCTGAAAGCGCCGTATGAAAACGGGCAGGTCAAAACCAACTGGCTGACGACGCCCGTCAAAGGCGGCAATTTTCAAACCGGTGAATATTATTTTGAAGTTTCCGTCAACGGTTATCTGGGCGTCACGACCGACGCCTTGGTTCTGCGCGACGCGTCGCAAAGAAACGTCGACAGCTTCCAGCAAGCGCCCGCGAAGCCGAAAGTGGTTTTTTAAGAAGGTGAGCAGTGAGCGGTGAGCGGTGAGCGGTAAGCAGTGAGCTGAAAGCGGTAAGTTGCACATTCTGAATAATCGAATTTTAAATAAAGACTCGAAATTCAGAACAACGAACTTACTGCTCACTGCTTACCGC
>JALZHR010000365.1 GCA_030860665.1 Acidobacteriota bacterium | reverse complement strand
ACCTCGACCTGACGGGCGGTAATTGTCGTCAGCCAAAGCGAAACCGCCTTCCGCAATTCGACGGAAGGCGGTTTCAGTTGATTGGAACGCGGTGAAATTTCGTTTACTCGTAACGCAGGCATTCAATCGGGTCAAGGCGCGAGGCTTTGCGCGCCGGCAGGACGCCGAAGATTAAGCCGACGCCGATGGAGACGCCCAAGCCGAGCAGAATCGCCCAGAGCGGAATCGAAGCCGGAAGGCTCGGCAGCAGAAGCATTACCAGATAGCTGATGGCGACGGCTAGACTGACGCCGATGACGCCGCCGAAAAACGTCAGGGTCATCGCTTCGAGCAGAAATTGCAGGACGATTGCGCCGCGCGTCGCGCCGATTGCCTTGCGGATGCCGATTTCCTTTGTTCTTTCGGTGACGGAGACGAGCATAATGTTCATTACGCCGATTCCGCCGACCAGCAAGCCGAGACACGAGATAGCGATTGCCGCCATTCCGACGCCGCCGATGATGCCGTCAAACTGCGCGATGAGCTTGTCGGCGGTTTTTACGTCGAAATTGTTCGGCTCGTCGAATTTCACGCCGCGCCGCTGGCGCAAAATTGATTCGACGTCGCTGACCGCGTCGTTTATCTGCGCGGGCTTTGCCTGCACGATATGCAGAATGGCGTCGCGCTGCGGCGCGGCTTTCTGCGCCGTGCGAAACGGCAGAAAAACCTTGCGGTCTTCCTCGTTTTCGCCGAAGAAACCGGCTTTTCGTTTTTCGATGACGCCGACGATTTCCCACGTCGTGCCGTTCATTCGCACGACCTTTCCGACGACGTTGTCCTGCTCGTTCGGAAAAAGCGCCTCGACAGTGTTGACGCCGACGACCAGCACGTTTCGCCGCTGGTAATTGTCGGCTTCGGTGATAAAGCGACCCTGCCGCAAAACGAGGTTGGTAATCTGCATATAATTCGGCGTCACGCCGTCGGTCAGCGCCCAGCGGTAATTTCTGCCTTCGTAAACCAGATTGTCGTCAAAGCCGTCGCCCCACGAGCCGATGTTCGGCGCGACCAGCGCGATGTCTTCGACGGCACTCGACTGCGCTATAATCGCATCGGCGTCTTCCGGCGTCAGCGGCTTGCGGTTGCGCTCGTCGCGGTTGCGCGGTCCGGGTCCGGTCGAGAGGTGAAAAACGTAGATGTTGTTCGTGCCGTATTCCTCGACGATCGAGATGATGGACTGGCGCATTCCGGTCAGAATCGAAGCCACGACAATCGCCGTCATCACGCCGACGACGATGCCCAGAATGGTCAGAATCGAGCGAAACTTGTGCGAATAAATGCTCTCGAAAGCCATTCGCATAATCTCGACCGGAAACGAAGCGGAAAAATTACTTTTCTTCATACACAATTTTCAGAACTCTTAGCTTTGCGTCAGCGCCGCAATCGGGTCGAGCCGCGCCGCCTTCCAAGCCGGATACAGACCGGCGGTGATGCCGATAATGCTCGAGATGAGCACCGAACCGACCACGTAGAGCAGCGTAATGGTCATCGTCATTTCAAAAATATACGTGATTAGCTGCGTGACGCCGACCGCCAGCATCAAGCCGATGATTCCGCCGATAACGCAGAGCAGCGCCGATTCGATTAAAAACTGGAGCAGAATCTGCTTGCGCGTCGCGCCGAGCGCCTTTCTGAGTCCGACCTCGAAAGTTCTTTCCGTCACGGAAACGAGCATAATATTCATCACCACGATGCCGCCGACGATGAGCGTAATCATCGTAATCGGGACGACGACGGCGGCGATGGCGTTGGTGAACTGATCCATCTGCGAGTTGAATTCGTCGACGTTGACGAGGCTGAAAGTGTCTTCCTCGCTGCCGAGCAGACCGCGCCTGTTTCGCAAAAGCAGCTGCGCTTCCTCGATGGCAGCCTTAAATTTTTCTTTGGTGTCGGCTTTGCCGTGCAATTGCAAGCCGCCGGAGCGCGAAAACATCTGACCGTGCAGCGTGATGGGAATATACATATGCCTGTCCATCGAATCGCCGAGAAACGAGCCGCGCTTTTCCTCGACGCCGATAATCTGCAACGGAATCCCGCGCACCTTGACGGTTTGTCCGAGCGCCGATTTATCGGGAAAATATTTTTCCTTGACGTCCATCCCGATAACGCACACCTTAGCGGCGCGCGTGACTTCTTCGGCGGTTAAAAATCTGCCTTCGGCGAGCGTTTTGTCCTCGATTTCGGAAAAATTGTCGGTGACGCCGAAAATCCGGGTCGACGGCATCTCGACGCCGTTCTCGCTCAAATCAGCGCCGCCGAAAGACTGTACGCCGACTTCCGAGCAGTTCAGACAGTTGGCTTTCACATACAGGTATTCATCCCACGTCACGTCCTTGTTGCGGCGATTGCGCTTTTCAAATTCCTCGTCCGACATTCTGCCGGTCGAAGCTATCCGCGTAATCATAAAGTGATTTGCGCCGAGAACTTTCGAGACTTTGTCGACGACGTAGGTTTTCAAGCCGTTAATCGAAGCGCCGACGACCACCACCGCCGCGACGCCGATGATGATGCCGATAAGCGTCAGAAAAGCGCGCAGTTTATGCTCTAAAATCGACTTGACGGAAATCCATAAGGCGTCCGTGTAGAATGAATAAAGATGTCGCATAACAATCGAAAACTGCCCGTGTTCAGGAATTGGCTGCGCCTGCCGCGCAAAAGATATTGAGAATTACGAAACGTCGCCGGAGAATGTTTCGGTAAATGTGTAGAAAGCGGAAAAGTGAAAAAGTGAAAAAGGGTAAAAGTGAAAAAGGATAGCTGCTTTCGACGGCAAACTTTTTCACTTTTTCACCTTTTCACTTTTTTTATCTGACATAAGCCGAAGCAATCGGAATATCGGTCGGCAGCCCGAACTGCGTTCCGCCGGGCATTCCGTTATAGGATTTAACGATGCTGTGCAGCCCGGTCGAAGGCGTGTAAACTGCAAAATCAGCTTTTCGGTCGCCGTCGAAATCCGCCGGTTCGGGTATATCGCCGCTTGAGCCGAGCTGGAAATAGGAAAAATCCGTGTAGTTTGCCAGCACGTAGAACGTTCCGTTCGACGGTCGCCAGACGGCGATTTCGGTTTTCCCGTCGCCGTTGTAATCGGCGACGACCGCTTTATCTTCGTCGTTTCCGAACTGGATGGCGACAAACCCGTTGTCGGAGCTTTGCGAGATATACCAGAAGATTTTCCCGTCCTGGCGGCGAATGACGGCGGCGTCGGATTTGCCGTCGCCGTCGTAATCGCCGGTGACGGGCTTATCGCCGTTCTGCCCGAAATGAAATCCCGTATAACTGCCCGTCGAGCTGAATAAAATATACCAGTCGCCGCCCGAGGGACGAAAAACTACGCGGTCGGATTTGCCGTCGCCGTCAAAATCTCCGGGCGCGGGAATATCGCCGCTTGCGCCGAACTGAACCGTCTCAACGCAGCTCATCGGCGCGCAGTTGTTGAGATAAACTTTTCTGGTAATCCATTCTCCGGTCGAGGGACGAAAAACGGCTAAATCCTGATTGTTGTCGCCGTCGTAATCGCCGGGCGCCGGTATGTCTCCGGGCGCGCCGTATTCGCGCGAATCAAAAAAGTAATCAGGAGCGCCGCCCGAATGGCTATATAAAAACAGCCACAATCCCGGACCGGAACCGTTCGGGCGATAAACGGCGAATTCGGTTCTGCCGTCGAAATTGTAATCGTAGAAATTATTCGTATCGTTCAAAGTGGAAATCGAAGAATATCGGGCTAAAAAGATTGCCGGGTCAGGGCTGCCGGAAGATGGAACCTGAAAATTAAAGAAATCGACCGTGCCGTAAACTAAGATTTTGCCGTCGGGCTGCGCGAGAATGCCGTTCGGCTGAAAATGCTCAAAATTGCGATACGCCGAAACAGCCTGATTGGCGGGCGTGACGCGCGTGAAATTTTTGCCCGCGACCCTTCCGTCGGGATTCAGACGAAAGATGATTAAAAGATATTTTCTTTCGGCGCGTCCTAAAATTCCCGACGCGTTTCTTCTGGAAATAACCGGCTGCAAGCTGGTGCCGAGGACGAAAATATCGCCGTTTTCCCGAACCAGCAGCTTTGCCGGAGCTTCCCAGCCGCCTGGTAAGTAGGCGGAGCCTCCGAAAAGCGGCGACGAGTTGTTCAGAATCGTTCTGCCGCCCGCGCCGAAAGTCGTATCGAGCGAGCTGTCCGCATTCAGGCGAACGACGTGAATCGCGTGGTCGGAATAGGACGAACCGGGCGCGTTAAAGGATGTAGACGCGAGCAGGACGATTTTCCCGTTTGCCGCGAGGCTCGCGTCATACAAAAACTCGTTGAGCGGGTAATTTACAATCGCCACGCCCTGATTGGCGAACGTCGTGTCGAGCGTCCCGTTATTGTTGTATTGCAGGACGACCAATCTCCTCGGCGGCAGACCGAAAACAAAACTGCCGGCGAGAAGAAATTTCCCGTCCGGTTTGACAAGCACTTTTACCGATAAGGCTCCGTTATCGTAACGGTCTAAAAATCCTTCGCCGTAAGGTCCGAAAGAAGCGTCCACGCTGCCGTCCGCGTTGTATCTGCCGACCACCGTGGCTGTGGCTGAGTTGTTGGAGGAAGTTCCGCAGGCGAGAATTTTTCCGTCCGGTTGCAGCGCGACGTTGCTAATCGAGTCTTCATTTTGAGCGAAGCCGCGCGTGACGATTCCGGTTGAGTTAAACGTCGTATCGAGCGTGCCGTCCGGGTTAAAGCGCGCGATTATCC
>JALZHR010000342.1 GCA_030860665.1 Acidobacteriota bacterium | reverse complement strand
CTGTCGGGCAGCTCGGCGGTCAGCCAGTATGCGCAGGTCATTCAAAGCGCTCTGAAAGAAGTCGGCATCAACGTCGAAATCGAAACGCTGGAAGACAACACGCTGCGCGAGCAGTTAAAACAAGGTCAGTTTCAGATGAACACGGCGCAATGGATCGGCGGCAATCAGGACCCGATTTTCCTGCGCGATTTGTTCGACTCCGAAGAGTTCCCAGATAAAAAAGCCAACGGGCGCAACCGCAGCCGCTACTCGAATCCCGAATTCGACCGAGTCGTGCGCGAAGCCGTCAATACGACCGACAAGGCGAGAGCCGCGCAGCTCTACGCCCGCGCGCAGGAAATCGTTGCCGTCGAACTGCCTTATCTGCCGCTCTGGTATCCGGCAAATATGGTCATCGCCAGCAAGCGGATGAATAATATTAAAAACGTTTCCATCAATGCCAGCGGCGACTGGAGCTTCGTCAAGGATTTGACGGTCGGAAACTAAATTCAATTAAAAAATAAGGATTAAGAAATAGGAATTAAGGAAATTTCCTTAATTCTTATTTTTTTTGTGATTGATAAATTACGTGAGCGACCGAAATGGTGTTTTCGATGATTTCGGCTTTTAAATCACTCATAGCGCGAGCTTATTTAACAGGAAAATTTCGACCCTATATTTTCAAAATCGGGCTGGAAATCTCTTAAATTTTCGACAACACCGCGCGCCTGTTTTTCATCTTAAATCTGCGAAAGACGACAGGCGTAAGATGTCTCCTCCAGCGAAGAGACAACCTCACCTTGTCTGTCTTTTAGACCAAGGAGGTTATATGAAAAAACACACAAACAAAATCCTTACTTTGATTTTTGCAATGGTTCTTTTTATCGGTTTCGCGGCGATTGACGCTTCGGCGCAGCGGCGCGGCAGCGGTCGGACAATTCAACGCCCGGTCGTGGTGAGAAATTACTATATACGGCGCTATAATCCGTATTGGTATCGAAATACATTGAGTCCTTATTACTATGACCCTTATTTCTACGACCCTTATCTGAGCGAGCGCCGACAGAGATACGCTCTCGAAAGCGAGCTGCGAGGCAACAGGGAAGAATTAAGAAAGCACCTTGAAAAATATAATGCCGACGGCGTGTTAACCGCTAAGGAACGCGCAGAATTGGATGACGATTATCGCGACGTCGAACGCGCGAGACGCAGATTGAATCAATTCAACCGCAGCCGCCGTTATTAAGCAAGTCAATCAATCTCCGAATCTTCCGGTAATCTGCATCAGGATAATTAAATTAAGCGAGACTTTAGCGTCTCGCTTTTTTATTTTTTGAAACGTGCTTTACCGGCAGGAATGCTCCGGTGTGCAGCCGAGATAAAAATAGCTCCCCTTCGCGGTCGAGCTATTAATTTGAGAATTATCGAGCCGCGCGCTTGACATTCCGCCGCCGATTTGTAGAATAAAATTTTGCGGCTGCGGGAATAGCTCAGTGGTAGAGCGCAACCTTGCCAAGGTTGAAGTCGCGAGTTCGAATCTCGTTTCCCGCTCCAAAATTTTTAAAGGATAAAGGCTAAGGGATAAAGGATAAAAATTTTCGCCTTTATCCTTTAGCCTTTATCCTTTCCTCCGGACAGACAAACAAACGGCGGCGTAGCCAAGTGGTAAGGCAGAGGTCTGCAAAACCTTTATTCATCGGTTCGATTCCGATCGCCGCCTCCAAAATAAACCTAATAATTACATAATTTATAGCGATTATAGGCAAGTATAAGCAACCTGCCTTTTTGCGTTTGTGCGCCTATTTTGCGCCAGCGGATTCTTTCGATTTGTTCAATTAGACTTAAGGATGGATATTCTCTGACAGACACTTCTGGTTGGCGAGCAGGTTTTTCGGCTTACTCTCTCAATTCTTCATTATTTATCCCGCCAACTTTCTCATTATCCGGCGGGATTATATGAACAAAGAGCTGTTTTTTTTCTTCTTCCGTTAGTTCGGGGATAGCTTATTTCAAATGTATATTTTTTTTAGTAAAGAGTATTTCATTTATTTGAAAATCTATTATAAATTCTATTCCGCAACCATTCGCTTACATCTTCTTTAAACTCTGGGTTGCTCATAATCTTTTCAAAGATTTCGCCGTTTGAATCCATCCGTTCGATGAGTTTACTTATAAACATTTCATCAAAAGGAAACTTAAAAGCATCGGGCGGATTATTGACTGCCCATTGCTTCAGGTCTTCGTCCGAATATAATTCCGCTTCGATTTGATCGAAAAAGAGTTTGTCTGCTTCTGTGAAATCCGTCCCGTATTTGTCATTGAGAACATTGATGATAGTTGAAAGTTTTTCTTTCTCATCTTCGGTTCGTTTAATCCCGGCTTCCGTCGCCGGCTTCAAGGCATTTTCACCTCGAATTTTCAAAACCAAATCGTCTTCAGCAATTTTCGTTAAGCGATAGTATTGCAAATCGACTTCGTTATCTAGTTTCAGACGTTCGGAAATATCCGTCTTCGGCAATCTGGTTAAAAGTAACCTGCCGAAAGAAAAGAGTTTTTCAAGCTCGACATCCTGAAAGGGCATTATTTGAGAGATGAAAGAATAGATGTTTACAAAAGATTTCAAAGAGCCTTTGAACTCATCTTGTTTCTCTTCCTCTTTAATATCCGTATATCTGATGATTGCAGGATCGATAAATCTGTAAAGGTTACCCTGTTCCTGAGCGTGAAAACCGTTTGAACCCGGCTTGTAGAAAACCTGTGCAAATGAATCTACTTCCGATTGATGATAGACGCCCGAAGCATCCAATTTGTTTTTCAGGTCGTAAAGATGATTCGGATCGGTCGTTTCATTCATCGTCGTCAGCTCATAATACGGCTGAAAAGATTTCAGAATGTCTTCCCGTTCATTAACGAAATCCAAAACGAAAGTATCTTCTTTTCCCGCGTGCGTTCGGTTTAGGCGTGAAAGAGTTTGTACGGCTTTGACGCCGGAAAGTCTCTTATCAACATACATTGTATGCAGAAGAGGCTGGTCGAAACCTGTTTGGTATTTATCAGCCACCAGCAAAACTTTGTATTCATCTGCGGCGAATCTTTCGGGCAGTTCTTTTTCGCCGAATCCGTTTAATGCAGTTTCCGTTTTGCCTTCGGAATAATAATCATCAAAGACGGTTCCCGAAAACGCGACAAGCGGTTTTATTTCTGAATAACCGTTTTCTTTGATGTATTTCTTAAATTCTTCAAAATACCGCAAAGCGTGTTTTCTCGACGAAGTAACAACCATCGCTTTCGCCTTTCCGCCGATTTTTTTCATAACCACCTGCCGGAAATGTTCAACCATCACTTCGGTCTTTTGTGAAATGATGTATGAATGAAATGAAACAAAACGGGCGATTGCTTTAGTTGCCTTTCGCTTGCTGATTTCGGGGTCGTCCTCGATGTTTTTTGATAATTGATAGAACTGTTTGTAAGTTACATAGTTTTTCAAAACGTCCAGGATAAAGCCTTCTTCGATTGCCTGCCGCATTGAGTAAAGATGAAACGGATTTGGTTTACCCTGTTCGTCTCTCACGCCGAAAACTTCCAAAGTCTTCGGCTTCGGCGTTGCCGTGAATGCGTATGTGCTGACGTTCGGCTGCCTGCCTTGTTTACGGATGGTTTCGCGGATAAAATCATCCGTTTCGTTTTCTTCATCTTCCGTGTCGCTTTCGAGTTTTTCCGCTTCTTCCAAACTGACGTTAGCCAAAACTTCATTCATTTTCCGGCTTGCTTTTCCGCCCTGCGAGCTGTGCGCTTCGTCAATCAAAACCGCGTAACTTCTGTTCGGCGCGTCGGCGATATGTTCCAAAGCAAAAGGAAACTTCTGCAAGGTAGTGATGATGATGTTTTTGCCGTTGATTATGGCTTCGGCTAACTGTGATGAATCTTTATCAATCTTTTCGACGACGCCTTGTTTATGCTCAAATTGATAAATAGTATTTTGCAGCTGCTGATCTAAAACGTTTCTGTCGGTAACTACAATCACGGAATCAAAGATTCTTTTATCATTTTCGTCGTAAAGACTGCTCAGACGATACGCCAGCCACGCAATCGAATTGCTTTTCCCGCTTCCCGCCGAATGCTGAATCAGATAATTTTTGCCCGCGCCGTTTGCCTTGCTGTCTTTGGCGAGCTTTCGCACGGCGTCAAGCTGATGATAACGCGGGAAAATCATCGCGTATTTTTTGAAAAGCCTCCCGTCAACTCTGTATTCATCGGTTTGCAGGTGAATAAAGCGTCCAATGATTTCAAGCCAATCGTCTTTCTGTAAAATCTCTTCCCAAAAGTAAGCCGTTTTATACCCGTTCGGATTCGGCGGATTTCCCGCGCCCTTTTCAAAGCCTTTATTGAACGGGAAAAACCGCGTCTGTTTATTGTCTAATCTGGTCGTAAAATAAACCTCGTCCGAATCCAAAGCGAAATGAACCAGAGCGCGTTTAGCGTGATTTTTAAATTGAAAAATGAGTTCGCGCGGGTCGCGGTCTTCTCTGTATTGTCTGAGCGCGTGCTGGACGTTTTGTCCCGTGAATTGGTTTTTAAGCTCGGCGGTCGCCACCGGCAAGCCGTTTACGGATAAAAGCAGATCAATGATTTTGTTATTGTCGGGCGAAAATTTAACCTGTCGTGTGCAGTAGAGTTTGTTTTTTTCGTAAAGTTCGAGCGTTTCGGGATTAAGATTGCTGTCCGGCTTAAAATATGCGAGCTTGAATTTTATTCCGCTGTCCGTGATGCCGTGCCGGATTACATCGAGCATCCCGCGCAAATCCAATTCTTTAACGAGTCTGGAAAAAAATTTGTCTTCGGCATCTTTGGCATAAAATCCGACAAATCTTTTCCATTTATCGGCTTGCGAATCTTTGATGAAATCCAAAACCGCTTTTTTATCCAAAGCAAGTTTCGCGTCAAAATCGGCTTTATTTCCCGAATGCCATCCGTGAGTTACCAAATAATCGGTGATGGCTTCTTCAAAAGTGTTTTCAGTGTGTATTCTGCTTTGCATTTATTTCGTAAATTTTATTGCGGTTCGTTTTTGGAATTTGTAACGACAAATGAATTACCCAACCATTTCTTTAAGTATTTTTTGGCGGCATCGAATGGTTGAATCAGGACTTCTTCGTCGGTAGCTTCAACCGTTTCATTTCTCCAATTCAGTTCACCCCTTTCAAGCTCCGCTAATGAATTGATTACTGCTATTTCGCTATTTGATTTATTGTTAATTCTTAAATCTCTCGCCTGAATTAATGTTTCGTAAATATAAGCCTGAGCAATAAGAACGCGCCAAAAAACCGGTCGTGTTTTAGGATGAAAATCCTGGAAAAGTTCTATAACATCGGCAAAGCAATTATTTTCGTTTTTTTTATATACTTCCTCAAATTCATTATAATTAATACATCTTTGGATAGATTCTGATTCGGTTACTATCATCTTGTGGATAACGCTATCAAGTGTGCCGATGAACATAGCTTGTCGCATATAAACTTCAGGCTTTTCATTTCTAAGACGAATAATATCCTTTGCGTTGGGGGCATAGTCCAGTTCCGGTTCAATTCTTGCTAATCTGAAATCATCAGTAAACAGCAAATAAATTCGTTTTGAAAGTATATAAAGTGAGTTGATATGAGAATCTACAGTTAAATCAACTAAAGTTAAGCGTTGTTGAATTAACTTAAAAACGACGAGAGGAGCTAATAATTTGTAAACAGTTGACGTAAAATAATAACCATTTGGAGTGTGCAGCCAACCCTGTCCGGGAATCAAACTAATATCTCCTTCCTTCGCGCTTCTGGCAAGACTGCGGATTCGTTTGAACGCACTTTCTGAATATTCGATAAGTTGAAAGAAAAGTGGCTCGCATTGCTGATAGAGTCGCTTTCGGGCTTCGTATTCATAATCCCTGCGCGCATCTTTCTCTGCGTTCTGTTCCTGAAGTTTATTAGTAAGTTCCAGCAGCTCGCGCTGTTGTTGCAGCTTTAAGCGTTCCAACTCGCTTTGCTGTCGAGCTATTTCTGCTTGCTGAGTAAGTTTTGCGGTTTCTAAATCGGTTAAACGCTTTTGATAACGACTGGTAAAATAAATTCCGATTAACGAGACTAATGCGCCTAAAACGCCGCTAATAATTCCAATCCACGCTAAATTATATTTATCAACTAACGGAATATCTTCTGCAAGCATTTGCTTTAACTCCTGATTTTTTATTTAGCTGTTCACATATCAAAACTGTTTTCAAACTACCTTTATCTTTCCCGTTACCACTTCCGAAATCAAAGCGGTTCGGTATTCTTTGATAAGCTGGATTTCTTTTTCTATTTTGGAAATGGTTAAATCGATTTCGTTTGTTTTGGCTTCGATAAATTTAACGATTTCCTTTTGTTCTTCAACCGGCGGAACGGGAACAAATAGATTTTTTATTGTCTCAACAGCTAATCCGGGTTGCGCGGCAGATTGAGAGTATTGATTCAAATTCATCATTCTTAACAATTCACCTAACCACAAAATTTGATGTTTTTCATTTAGTAGAGTCGCAACAACCGCGTGTTCAGAAGCCCAAAATTTATTGAAAGCATAATTGATATTTCCACATAACGCACCTTGTCTGCCGATAAGAACAAAATCGCCTTCGTGCGTGAAAGATGAAAAATAACCTCTTAAACCGTTTCCGCCATAAACGGGAAATTCGCCTTCATCACGGATTAACTCGGAAGTTATACTGTTTCCGCTTTTCAAATTAGCAACGTATTTCAATTTCTTAACTTCCCAATGTTCAGGAATATCGCCGAGCCAATCAATGCCGGAAGGTTTGAGTTTTGCGTTTGCTTCGACGCCGCGTGTAACTGCCTTGTTGATGATTGCCGTGCGTTCTTCTTTGAGCAGTTCGATAAGCCTTTTTTTGTTCGCAATCAGTTTATCTATCTCCGCTGTTTTTTCGTCCAAATAATCAGCAATCGCGGTTTGTTCGGTAATTGGCGGCAAACAAATGATCTCATTAAAATAACTATAAGTATCAAGATTTTGAATGCCTGTTGTTTGTTTAATTGATTTGGTATTTATACGAACTGCATATAGTTTTTTGAAGAAATAAAATAAAAACTTAGATTTTGCCTTGTCTGAATTTACGACTAGACGAGCCATAAAATTTGAACAGACAGCTTTTTTATCTTCCCAATCATAAACTCCAACTCTTCCGATAGGAGTTTTTTCGCCGCCGCCAGATTTCTCAATCAGCAAATCTCCGGGTTTCAACTGCCTTTTTTCAAAATCTTGCTGGAAAATGTTTCGCAATGTGTTGTTTTGTGTTGATAAATTATCGAAGTCTCTGTCGAAATCTGCGACTCTAAGGCAATAAACATCATTTTCATTCTCTTGGCTTTCATCGCCCCAAATTCCGTTTTGCTCAGAATCAAAGACAGTTTTTAATCTGTAATAACCCCAATGCTCCGGAATATCGCCAATCCATTCAATTCCCGAAGGTTTATATTTTTCGTAAGTTTTCATACGCCGACCGCCTGTTTAATCATTCCGTCGGTTTCCGTTTCGAGCGCGAGGATGTCGGCGCGGATTTCCGCCAGACTTCGCAATGGCTTGTATTTGTAAAAATATTTCGTGATGTTGATTTCGTAACCGATTTTCGTTTTATCCCAATCAATCCAGGCATCCGGAACGTGCGGCAAAACTTCGCGCCGGAAATACCCGTTAATCGTTTCGCGGTCAATTACATCTTCGCCGTATTCGTCTTTTTCGGGAACGGCAATCAGCGGCACGTTTTCATAATCGCGCAATTCTGGGTCAGGTTCTGGACTGCCTTTACTGTCATAACAAATATCGGCGGTCTGGTCGCGTTCGGACAGACATTCGAGAATCTTTTTCTTTTGCGCGTTTGAAGGTTTATATCCGGCATCTTTTAACGCTCCGTGAAAATCTTTCAAAAACTCCTCGCGGTTTTTATAAAGTTTGGTTTCATCAATCAATTTCAGCGCGCCTTTGATTTCTTCGATTTCTTCCGGCGCGAAAATGCGCTCTTTCAGATATTGATTTTCCGCCTGCCTGATTTTCTGTTTGTCGGCGGTCGAGAGTTCCGCCGTCGTCTCCTCGACTTCTTCTTTCGTTTTCAGATACTGGGCGTGAGGCGCGTCGTGAAGGTCCTGGATTTTTTGAACGCGTTCCCTGCTCGTCTGAAAATTCAGCCGCAAAGGGCGTTCAACCGTAATCCGCCAGTAACCGAATTGGTGATTATCAAAGATTTTGCAAAACTCGTTTTCTTCAAACTCGAAATAAAGATTCGTGATATATCCGATTTGATTCGTTTCGCCTTCATCCTTATCACCGATCTTCTTGCGCTTATCGCCCAGGCTTCTCAGCATCTTCAGATAAAACGGATTGCCTTTATCTTCAAACTCCGCGCCCGTCGCATTCACGAGCTGAACTTTGCCTTTTCGCTTCCCGCTCTTATCATTCGACAAAACCCAAATGTAGGTTGAAATTCCGGTATTATAAAAAAGCTGGTCGGGCAAAGCGACAATCGCTTCGAGCCAATCGTTTTCGATTATCCAGCGCCGGATATCGCTCTGCCCGCTGCCCGCGCCGCCCGAAAACAAAGGCGAACCGTTAAAGACAATCGCCAGACGGCTTCCGCCCTCTTCTATCGGCTTCCTCTTTGCGAGCATATTTTGCAGGAACAACAAAGAACCGTCGCTGATAGAAGGCAATCCCGCGCCGAAACGCCCTTTGAAGCCGCGCCTTTCGTATTCATCTCTGATTTCGGTTTCGGCGTTCCGCCAGTTTACGCCGAAAGGCGGATTCGACAGCATATAATCAAAACGGTTGTTCTCTAAGCCGTCTTCATTAAACGTATTGCCGAATTTCATATTTGCCGTGTTCTGCCCTTTAATGAGCATATCCGATTTGCAAATCGCGTATGATTCGGGATTGATTTCCTGACCGAAAACTTCAAGGCGTGACTGCGGATTAAGTTTGTTCAAATATTCTTCGGCAACCGAAAGCATTCCGCCCGTTCCGCATGCCGGGTCGTAAAGCGTCTTGATAATGTTTTGTCTGGTTAAATCGAGCGTATCTTCCCGAAAGAGCAGATTAACCATTAACTTGATAACTTCACGCGGCGTAAAATGTTCTCCCGCCGTTTCGTTGCTCGCCTCGGCGAACTTTCGGATGAGTTCTTCAAAGATATAACCTATTTCCACCGAAGTCGCTGTTTTCACAATCCGGCTGACTTCTTCATCGGCGAACTTGCTGATTACCAGATACAGGAGATTATATTTTTCCAGTTTCTGAATTTGATCGTCAAACTTGAAATATTCGATAAAAATATCTCGCGCATTTTCGGAAAAACCGTTGATGTAGTTTCTAAGGTTTGCGCCGATATTATTGTGATCTTTGACGAGCTCATTAAAATCGAATTTGCTGCGATTGTGAAAACTGGTCCCGGCTGCGCGGTTCAGAATCTTTTCAAGGGCTTCCGGGATTTGATTCTTATACTTGTCATAGTTTTCCAGAACATTCTTTTTAGTCGGCTCTAAAACCGAATCGAGCCGCCGCAAAACCGTAAAAGGCAAAATTACTTTCCCATAATCTGATTGCTTGTAGCGTCCGCGCAGAAGGTCTGCAATTTCCCAAATTAAATTGGCTTTATCTCTAAAGTTTGTCATTGCGTGAAAATAGGTATTTAAGATTGGTCTGACAATAATATGTCAAAAAGCTACTTGAAGCAAAGACTTCTTAAAAATTACAAATAAAATAGAAATTACTTCAATGAACTTTTTGTAAACACGTTATCTGCTCGGATTCGCCCGGATTGATTGGAGAAAATCCACAACCGGCTAAAGAAAAAAGGCAAGCTGTTCAGGCTTGCCTTTTTCGTTTGCGCGCTAATTGTTTGAGTTAAAAAATATACCTGCTTCACCTGTAAACTTTGCTGTTGTCCCAGAAGCTCGCTTTGCGCGTGGCTATCGGGTTTCTTTTACTGTATTCAAACTGTGCGGCTCTCAGGCGCAATTCTTCTTCGCGCGCTCGGCGGCGCAGCTCGCCCGTCAGGGGCGGAGTTCCGCGTTCGCCCCAGTAATATTTTACGGTGATGAAAATCAGGGTAGCGGCTCCGAGAGCCGTTAATAATCCGACAATTAAAAGTATTCCGAAAAATGCAGACATATAAATAAACCACCTTTAATCTAAAAATGTATTCAGACTAATCCGCTCATTATCGTATTAAGCAAGCCGTGTGCCGCCGGGCGCAATCGGTTAAACCTTCTGTTTGCCGAGCCTGGCGAGAAAGCCGGCATTTTCCCGAAGCAGCGAGATTTCATTTTATAACGAAATTTCGTTGTAAAGGCAGCGAAATTTCGTTATGTTTGTCAGGTATGGCTAAGCCTTTTTCTTTTGATTCGATAAACGAACTGGTCAGCGGCAAACGTCCTTTGGAAGACACTTTAAATACTATTGTCTCGCAGCTTTGCGCGCGGGATTCGATTGCGCTGGCGCGCATCTGGTTAATCGAATCCTTCGAGTCCTTTAAAGAGTCTTCGGCTTCGACCGAGACGCCCGAGACGAATTTATATCTGCGTCTGACCGCGAGCCGCGGGTTGAGTTCGGCGAAAAAAACAGCCTGGACCGGCAGAGACGGTCGGTTCAAACGCATCGCGGTCGGCGTCAGAAAAGTCGGTTTTGTAGCCGAGACGGGCGAATCGGTTCTGCTGAACGGCATCGAGATTCAAAATTCCCCGTGGATTGTGGATAAGGAATGGATTGAGCGGGAAAAAATCGTCGCCTTTGCCGCTCATCCGCTGAAATTTAAAGACGATATTCTGGGAGTTCTGGCGGTTTTTTCGCGGGCGGAAATAAGCCTTGAGAATTTCGAGTGGTTAAAATTTTACGCCGACCAGGCGGCTCTCGCCATCGCCAATGCGCGGGCTTTCGAGGAACTGGAGAAGCTGCGGCAGAAGCTCGAGGACGAGAACAGCTATCTTAAAGAAGTCGTTAGCGAACAGAGCCGGTATGAATTTCTGGTCGGCAAAAGCCCGGTCTGGCAGAAAATTATCCGGCAAATCGAAATGGTCGCCGATACCGACACCACAGTTTTGATAACGGGCGAATCGGGAACGGGCAAGGAACTGGTCGCGCGGGCGATTCACGAATCCAGCTCGAGAAAAGACCAGCCGATGGTACGCGTAAATTGCGCCGCAATTTCTCCGGAATTATTTGAAAGCGAATTTTTCGGTCACGTCAGAGGCGCTTTTACCAGCGCGATAAAAGACCGCGCGGGCAGATTTCAGATAGCTGACGGCGGCACGATTTTTCTGGATGAAATCGGCGAGCTGCCGCTTGCGCTGCAAGGCAAGCTGCTGCGCGTTTTGCAGGAAAAACAATTTGAAAGAGTAGGCGACGACCGCACGATTACGGTCGACGTCCGGGTTATCGCCGCGACCAACCATAATCTCGAGCAGGAAGTAAAACAAGGCTCTTTCAGACAGGATTTATTTTACCGGCTGACGGTTTTTCCCATTCATCTTCCGCCGCTCAGGGAACGCGTCGAGGACATAGAGCCTTTAGCCCGGCATTTTCTGAAGCAGCTTCTCGCCGAATCGCACTTGAAGCCGATGACGCTCGGCAAAAAAGATATCGAGATTCTGCAAAATTATTCGTTTCCCGGCAATGTGCGCGAGCTTCAGAACATCATTGAACGGGCGGCGATTATGAATAACAGCCCGCACGGTAATTTCTCCATATCCGACCTTTTCGACAACGCAAACGCGCGGGAAACGGCGGAATCGAAGGAGAAGGACGCGGGCGAAAGTATTAAAACTTACGATGAACTCAAAGAGCTGGAACGCGAAAATTTACTAAAAGCTCTGGAAGCCGCGGATTATAGAATTTACGGCTCGAAAGGCGCGTCCGAATTACTGAAAATAAAACCGACGACCTTAATTTCAAAAATCAAAGCTATGAAAATTCCGATGCGACCGGCGAGAAATTATGCCGCAGAATGAAATGTCGGATAAATGGTCAGGACAAACTCCCGAATCGATTCGGTCGGATTTCGACCGGATTGCTTTGCTCTCGGCTGGCGGAGAAAGCTGGAATCACAACGCGCATTATCAAGGCTATCTGTTAAGTTATATTCCCGAACGCTGCCGGAACGTTCTCGAAATCGGCTGCGGCGGCGGAGAGTTTTCCAGACTGCTGGCGGCGCGCGCCGAGAAGGTTCTCGCCATCGATTTGTCCGCCGAAATGATTCGCCTCGCGCGCGAACGCTCGAAACTTTATCCGAACATCGATTTCATTGCGGGCGACGCGATGACTCACCAGTTGCCGGATAATTATTTCGACTGCATCGCCACGCTGACCACGATTCATCATCTGCCGCTTGAAAGCTGCCTGAGAAAAATAAGAACCGCTTTAAAGCCCGGCGGCGTCTTCATCTGCCTCGACCTTTATCGACGCTCCAGTGCGGTCGAGTTGCTTTTTGACGCCGCCGCTTATCCCGCAGCTTTACTTCTCAGCCTGATAAAAACCGGAAAGCCGCGCCCGTCCAGAGAGATGCGCGAGGCATACGCCGAGCACGGGAAAACCGACGTCTATCCGACTTTGCCGCAGATTAAGCGGATTTGCGCCGATTTGCTGCCGGGCGCGGCGGTAAAGAGACACTTGCTCTGGCGATATTCCATCGTCTGGAAAAAAGAAATCGCCGGATGACGAACGGGCTGAACGGCAAACAGCTTCTGAGAGCGAAAGAAGCGTACTCTATCTGCGCTTAAGCCGCGAAGTAATCGCAGCGCCTATCTTCCGTTCGCGCCGTTATTTTTCGCTCCGGTCTTTAAAAAGAATATTTATTATAAGCGCCACGCCGCCAGCCGCCGCGCCGAGAAAAAACAGCATCGGGATGCCCGGATAACCGAGGATGTGAAAAGAGGTTTCGACCCGCATCAGCATCGACGCGCCGATTATCAGCGCAGCCAGGATAAGTCCCATCGTGATGCGGTTGGCGATTTTCTGAAAGCCGACCATCAGCGTTTTTTCATCGATGGCGTCGACCTTTATTTCGAGTTTATTATTTCCGAGCAAATCGAGGATGTTGTTTATCCGGTTGGGAAGCTTTTCGAGAAACTCCTTCATTTCGAGCGCGGTGCTCAGCAAAGCGCCGGGCGAGACGCTTTTCATTACGCGTTCCTGAAGGATTTCGGATGAATGGCGGCGGATGGCGGCGTTCGGGTCGAAATCCGGATCGAGCGTGTAAACGACGCGGTCGAGATTCAAAAGAGTTTTGGCAATCATCGTAAATTCCGGCGGCAGGCGAAAACCGCAGTCAGCCGAAATGCGCGTAATCTCCAGCACGATTCGCCCGGCGTCGAGCCGCCCCAGCTTCGCCTCGCGATGCGTGGCGACCAAATCGGCAATCTGCCGCGAAAATTCCTGCTCGTCGAAATCGCCTTTCGGCTCGCCCATTTTACCGGCGATTTGCGCCGTGTCGTTGCCGCGCCCTTCGCTGATTGACAGCAGAAGATTCAGCAGATTGTCCTGAAAGCCGCTCGAAACGCGGGCGACCATCCCGAGGTCGAGCAGAGCCAGCCGCCCTTCCTCCGTCAGATAGATATTGCCGGGGTGCGGGTCAGCGTGAAAAAATCCGTCTATCAGCATCTGCTTCAGATAGGCGTGAAAAAACTCCGCCGCCAGCCCGCGCCGGTCGTAATCCATCAACCCGAGCGGGCTGATGTCGGTGACTTTTTTTCCCTTGATATACTGCATCGTCAGGACGCGCGAAGTCGTGTAGTCTTCCACCGGCTGCGGAATGATTATGCGCTCGAAATCGCGCAGGTTTTTCGAGATGGTGAGCAGGTTGGACGCCTCGCGCCGGTAGTCCAGCTCGCCCAGCAGGCTTTTGCGAAGCTCGGTGATGATGGTTTGAAATTCGTAGCGTTTCCCGATGTCGGTGTGCTCGTCCAGCAGCTTCGCGACTTCTTCCAGAGCCTGAAAGTCGTGATAAACCTGCTCGCGGATGCCCGGTCGCTGAACTTTTACGACGACCGTCATTCCGCTCGGAAGCTGCGCCGGATGCACCTGCCCGATTGAAGCGGCAGCCATCGGCTGGGAATCGAATTCGGCAAACGCGCGCGAAAGCCGCACGCCCAGCTCGGTGGAAACAATCTGCTGAACCTGCTCGAAGGGAAACGGGTCGATGTTGTCCTGAAGCTTAGCCAGCGCATCCAGATAAACCGGCGGCAGCAAATCGGCGCGCGTCGAGAGCATCTGACCGAGCTTGATGAACGTGCCGCCGAGCCGTTCCAAATCGGCGGCAAGCTCGCCCGCGTCATTTTTCTGCTCGCTGTCGCCCGCCGTTTCGTATTCTTCGGCGATGACTTCTTCCAGCCCGGCTTGCTTCACGATATCGGAGCGACCGTATTTAATTAAAAGCCACGAAATATCCTTGTAGCGGCTCAGATTTTCGACGTTGAAATTCATAGTAATTATATTGTTATCTTAACAACTATGAATTAATCGCGCACAGAATTTTTTGACGCTCGAAAAACGATTTTCAGCCGCTAACTGCCGAATCAATAATTTTCAGTGAAGCAATTGCGAAAATTTACATTACCGGCTTTGACGGCGGCAGTTTTCAGCCGTTAGCGGCGATTTCATTGAAAAGAAATACGCGTAGAATTTGTAGTGGCAGGTCTTGTGCCTGCCCAAAGCGTTCGCCAGAACGCTAATCAATTCGGATTAAATTCAAGGTTGAATTTAATGAACGCGTTTATTCGCTCTCGCTCATTGGGCAGGCACTTGGGCGTGACACTACATTCGTGTTTCTTTTTATTGAAATTTGCTCTGGCGGCGATTTTCACGTGTTAGAGACAGTTTTCCGCTCGCGATACACACTTAAGCGCGCCTTTTATCCTGCATAAAAAATCGGGCGCGAATTTTTATTTTCACGCCCGTTCAAAGCTCGGAGGAGTTGGAGATAACAGCAAATTGCGGCGGTGAGACCGCGAGAAGCGATAACGGCTAGAAGTTTTTTCTGAACAGGTAGGAAGCCTTGATGAAAAACGTCCTGCCGTTGCTCCGAAAACCGTGTTCGGGCAATCTCGTAAACGGATTGTAGCCGTTGTAATTCAAATCGTCGTTATAGCCCGCGTAAAGAGCCGTGCCGGGACTCGGCGTCCAGCCGAAAATCAACTGCGGGCGAACGCGTGACCTGATGTTTGAATAATCGAGCCGCATCCGGGCGAAAAAGTCGCGCGTGAATTGATAGGTCGAGCGCAGGCTGA